>NZ_JBGJZU010000031.1:0-61403 GCF_041354475.1 Microcoleus sp. | reverse complement strand
CTCCTATTCCGACTCCAACTCCTGCGGAAACTCCAACTCCGATTCCGACTCCAACTCCTGCGGAAACTCCAACTCCGATTCCGACTCCAACTCCTGCGGAAACTCCAACTCCGATTCCGACTCCGACACCTGCGGAAACTCCAACTCCGATTCCGACTCCAACTCCTGCGGAAACTCCAACTCCGATTGTGACTCCGACGCCTGCGGAAACTCCGACTCCGATTCCGACTCCGACACCTGCGGAAACTCCGATTCCGATTCCAACTCCCACACCTGCGGAAACTCCGATTCCGATTCCAACTCCCACACCTGCGGAAACTCCGACACCAATTCCAACTCCCACACCTGCGGAAACTCCGACACCAATTCCGACTCCCACACCTGCGGAAACTCCGATTCCGATTCCGACTCCGACGCAATCGGAAACTCCGACTCCGATTCCGACTCCGACGAAATCGGAAACTCCGACTCCAACTCCTGCGGAAACTCCGATTCCGATTCCGACTCCAATTCCTGCGGAAACTCCGACTCCGATTCCGACTCCAACTCCTGCGGAAACTCCGACTCCGATTCCGACTCCAATTCCTGCGGAAACTCCGATTCCGATTCCGACTCCAATTCCTGCGGAAACTCCGACTCCAACTCCAACTCCAATTCCTGCGGAAACTCCGATTCCGATTCCCACACCCACACCTGCGGAAACTCCGACTCCAACTCCAACTCCCACACCTGCGGAAACTCCGACTCCAACTCCCACACCCACACCTGCGGAAACTCCGACTCCAACTCCCACACCCACACCTGCGGAAACTCCGACTCCGATTCCAACTCCAACTCCTGCGGAAACTCCGATTCCGATTCCGACTCCAACTCCTGCGGAAACTCCGATTCCGATTCCGACTCCAATTCCTGCGGAAACTCCAACTCCGATTCCGACTCCAATTCCTGCGGAAACTCCGATTCCGATTCCGACTCCTGCGGAAACTCCGACTCCAACTCCCACACCCACACCTGCGGAAACTCCGACTCCGATTCCGACTCCAATTCCTGCGGAAACTCCAACTCCGATTCCAACTCCAATTCCTGCGGAAACTCCGATTCCGATTCCGACTCCAACTCCTGCGGAAACTCCGACTCCAATTCCAACTCCCACACCTGCGGAAACTCCGATTCCACAGAAAATTGTCATTCCAACGGTGACTATAATTCTGGCTGAAAATTTGACTCAGATTCCGACTCCGATTTCAGTGGGGATGGGCACCCACCATCCAACGCCCCTCCAACCTGGGGAAATGCTGACTGATTTTGATGGGGGAAATATCGATACTTTTTCGGAAAACTGCTTTTGCGATCGCACTATTTTACCAGATATCCCGTCCCTTCCTCGCCCCAATATTACTCAAAATATTTTCAGCCCTACTGAGGGTAAAGATACCTTAACCGGGACTAATTTTAACGATATTATCAATGGTTTCAAGGGTAGCGACTTGCTCATTGGATTGCAAGGTGGCGACTATATTTATGGTGGATTTTCTAGTCACATTTCTGTCGCCCTGGATACAGACAACGACACCATATTTGGTAACGAAAATAATGACTATATCATCGGTCATGCTGGCGATGATATTATTTATTTAGGTAAGGATCATGATTTGGCGATCGGTGGCAAAGACCATGACTTAATCTGGGGCGATCTCGGCAATGATAGTCTAGTTGGCGGTGAAGGTGCTGATAGTCTATTTGGCGGCACTTCTAACTCGTCTGATGGCGATTTAACTGGACGAGATTTGCTATTTGGCGATCGCGATCGAGATTTTCTCCATGGACAAGAAGGCGAAGATACTCTGTCTGGTGGCGAATATCATGATACCTTACAGGGTGGCAAAAATAACGATCTAATTTTCGGGGATGCTGGCAATGATTTACTATTAGGAGATTTAGGCAATGACAGCATCTGTGGGGGCCCAGGAGACGATACAATTGTGGGAGATATGGATAATATTGCCACAGATGCTAGCGGTCAAAAAGATTACCTCTGTGGCGGTAATGACAATGATTTAATTTTTGGTAATGACGATACCGATAAATTGTGCGGAGGTGAAGGAAATGATACTCTTGATGGCGGCAAAGATGACGATACTTTGATTGGTGGCTTAGGTGATGACTGGCTAATGGGAGATTTAGGCGATGATACGTTGCAAGGTGGAAATGGAAGAGATTACTTTGTATTAACTGCGCCCGAAGGCAGCGATGTAATTACTGATTTCACCCTAGGTGAAGATGTACTTGTTTTAACAGAAAACTTGACAGTCGATCGACTCCGCATCATCCTAGAAAACAATGCCACTTTCATCAGGATAGCCTCCAGCGATCGACTTTTAGCTATACTCAAAGGAGTACAAGCAAGTGCGAAGGCGATCGAAATTCTCTTCCACACACTTACCTGATACCAAACCCGGCTGAAATACCCATCATATAAAATCCTCTCTTCATCGTCCTGTATTAAACTCTCTCTTCTCTTGCTTCGCGTACTTCGCGCCTTCGCGGTTAAATCATTCCGATACAACCGGAATTGATATCAACTATTGTCTTCATAATTTCCTCAGAATTGAGAGTTAGTCTCAAGATAGAACGATCGCCCGATTCACTCGATCGAGGAAATATCCCATTGACAGGACACTAAACTATCCCGTGTTACTTTTCCCCCCAGGGCTAAAGCCACTGGGTTTGCAAGCTCCCGCGAGGTTTTTATGAAAACAGATTACCTGATTGTCGGCAGTGGTTTATCCGCACTGGTTTTTGGGGCCTTGATGGCAAATTCTGGCAAAACCGTGCACATCCTCGAAGCCCATGAACATCCGGGGGGCTTTGGTCATACCTTTACAATGGCAAAAAAATATACGTTTAATGCCCAATTTCACTACGTTTGGGATTGCGGTGAAGGACATACTGTCAATCGCGTACTCAAAAAGCTAGGTTTGGATCGAGATGTCACCTTTGAACGTTACGATCCCAATGGCTTCGATCATATGAAAATGCCTGGATATTCCCTGGAAATTCCTTCAGAATCAACAGAATTGATTCGCAGATTGTCCCTGTTGTTTCCTGAAGATGCCAGTCGAATTTCCCAATTTGTCAACGAAGTTGAAAAGACTGCCGCCGGCTTAAAAAAACTAGCTCCTCCCATCAAGCCAGTGGAATTAGTCAAACATTTCAGTGAAGTATTTTGTGCCATCCAATATCTCAATAGTACACTTCAGGATGTTTTCGACAAATTCAAACTTCCACAAGCAGCCCAAACCTTACTAGCCTTGCAATGGCCAGATTTTCTCCTGCCACCAAATCAACTTTCTTTCTATGCGTGGATTGCCTTATTTAGAGGCTATCAAGAAGGTGCATTTTACCCAACCCAACATTTTGAGGATGTCATCAATTCCTTAGTTCAAGTCATTGAATCCCACGGTGGAAAGGTGCAGCTAAATCATGAAGTCATCAATTTTAGACTCACCAACCGAACTGTTACCGGAGTGCAAGCAATGGATTTGACCTCCCATCAAACTCATGAATTCACCGGAGACACCGTGATTTGTAACCTCGATCCGAAAAAAGCAGCCAAAATGATTGGTGAGGAAATGTTCTCTAAAACAGTAAGGCGGAAACTGAATTATGAGTATTCTGCATCTAACTACATGGCCTACTGTGTTGTCAAAGATATCGATCTCCGAGACTATGGATTTGGCAAGTGGAATACCTTTCATTCTGGGCATCAAGATTTGAATGAAGCATTTGCTCAAATGTATGAGCAAAATGATTTTTCTAATCCCAGTTTTGCCATCACAACTCCAACTTTACTGACCCAAGCGCGGAGAGATTGTCCAGAAGATTGTCAAATAGTTGAATTTCTGACTGTTGCTAATTACAGTTATTTTAAGCAACTCTGGGATAGCGATCGCAAAGCTTATCGAAACAAGAAAAAAGAAATTTTGGATTCAATTTTAGACGTAGTTGAGAAACACTACGTTCCGAATTTTCGCAAACACATGGTCTTTCAGATTACAGGAAGTCCCACCACTAACGAGCGCTTCTGCTGGTGTCCTAATGGCAATTCCTATGGTTCTAGTCTAACGCCCCGTAACATGGGAGTCGATCGCCTAAATCACGAAACATCTCTCAACAATTTCTATTTTTGTAACGCCTCCTCCGGCTACCCAGGATTTGCGCCGACATTTTGGACAGGAGCACTTTTGTATCAACGTTTATCAGGCGATCCAATTTTAGGCTAGGAGGAATTCTCTAATAAAAAACACGAGGCAGAGCCTCTAGTAATGCGTTCCCAGGTAGAACCTGGGAACGAAAATTTATCCCATTTTCCATCTTCCATATTCTTTCCCCCCTTGGGGGGGGGTAGGGGGGGTTCTTCTTCCATCTTCTCCCTTGGGGGGGTAGGGGGGGTTCATCTTCCATCTTCCATCTTCCTTCTATCTATTTAGGAGAGAACCATGAGAATTGCAATTGTTGGAGGCGGAGCTAGTGGAATGGCCACAGCCTACTGGCTCGATAAACAGAAGCATGATGTTACAGTGTTTGAAAAACAGCCAATTTTAGGCGGACATATTCGGACACTCAACAAAAACGTTGCGCCCAATCAATCTGAGTGTAAAGAGATATTAGAAAATGGGGTACTAGAATTTCCGACAGTGTTTTATAATTTTGCTACTCTCATGGGAGAGCTAGGAGTAGAATTAGAGCCTGTGGAAATAGGTTCCTCGCTATTGTTTAAAGACGGCCGCCACTTTTTATCAGGAGTCGCCATTCAGAAAAACTTCACGGGAATTCAACGCCTGATTGAATATTTACAACTCGATGCTCTCTATGCTCGTTCTGCTGGATTCATCCTGAAAATGCGATTTTCTCAAACCCATGATTTCTACGATATGCCACTGGGTCAGCCTTTACATAGCTCCTGTGTACGCAATACTTGGCTCAAGTTACTAACCATGTATAGCTACTCGATACCTTTTGAAATTATCAACAATTTTCCCGCAGAATTGGCGATTCCCATGCTACGGGAATATGCGTCGGTTAACTGGGTAAGGATTAAAGGTGGCGTGTATTCTTACATTGAAAAAATTATCGATCGCTTTGGGGGTAAGATTTTGGTGAATGTGGAAATTGAGAGTATTTGTAGAGGCGCTGATGGTGTAAAAATTGTGCTGTCTACTGGGGAGATTCAGGAGTTTGATAAGGTTGTTTTTGCAACACCTCCCGATCGCGTAATGAAGCTGTTGTCTGACCCCACGGAGGCGGAAACTAAGCGGTTTTCGGCATGGCAAGCCAATTATGCGACTACTTTGCTGCATTCGGATACATCCATGTACGATCGCTACGGTATTCGCAAGTTATCAGAATTTGATTTTTTTGAAACAGACAAAGGATGGGGCTATAATGCGAGTTTAAATCAGCTTTGTGGCATCTCATCTTCGCGGCGATATAGTTTAGCTTTTCACATGGATGAATTGATTGCAAAAGAGCAGATTATTCACATTCAGAAACATCACACGCCTTTATATACAGTGGAATCTTTCCGATATCGAAATGAAATTATCGAGACTAATGGAGAGAATCATACTTATCATGGGGGGGCTTATTTGGGTGATGGTTTGCATGAAGGAGCGATTACGTCTGCTTTGCGAGTTGCTAAATTAATCGGGTGAGCTCAATCTACCTCTCCCATAATCATTGTGGAACAGGCATCCCTTCGACTTCGCTCAGGACACCGCCTGCCTGTTCTTGACTGTCTTTTTAGGAGATGTCTAATAGAAATCTCCCAAAATTATTGTGGGGAGTAGGGGTTATACCATTTTCATAAAGTCCTACTACAGATGTAGTTCAAAGCCCCCCCTTAGTAAGGGGGGGTTGGGGGGGTAGATATTAGGCATCCTGCTTACCCTTGATGCAAATGGTATAATAAACAGCCCAAATAGCCATGGGACGCAAATAGTGACAGGCCCGAAAAGTCCCCGTTGCTGTAATCGCTTCCGGCGTCCGAAACTGCAACCCATGGTCATAAATTTGTCGCACCACCGTATCAGTCAACTTAAATGCCTTATCCTCCATTCCCATCTGCACCAAAAAAGCCGCTAGCCCAAAATTAATCCCCGTCCAAACTTCTAGAGGATGAGTCGCATTCGGATTTTCCGGTGCACCATTGAGCATCAACCCATTGGCAGCCCCAAACTCACCATCTTTGAACTTCAGAAAGCAAGATTCGTAGACAGTTTCTAAAGCACTAATGGCACATTCTAGCGGCACAATGTCCGGCAAATCTAACAGTTTTGCGTAAAATTGACCGCACAATTGATCTGTCATTACCACTGCGGAATTACTCTCACTATCCAAACGGTAATATTGACCGTTCCAGAGTTTTTCTTGATAGTTTGGTCTGGCTTGTTCCAACCAACTGTGATATAATGCAATCTTTGCTTGAGGATTCGGAATTATTTCTGGCGCTCTATCTTCTAGGATTTCGCCGATCGCGATCGCACTTTCGAGCGCAGCCAACCACAAACCCCCACAATAGGCACTTATCCCCCGCATTTGCCAGTCATCAAACGTCTGATCCGGTGCTCCCGAATTCTCAGGAATCCCATCACCATCCTCATCAAAGGTTTTCAGATAAGCCAAAGCCTCAACAATTGCCGGCCAACAATCTTGCAAAAACTCATAATCTGTGCTACCAGTCAACAGGAAATCGCGATAAACTTGCAACACAAAATCCGAAGGCAAATCCTTCCACAAATTGCAATCTTGATAGCTAGTATAGTTCGTTTTCTCCCAAGGATGCTCGTTGGGAGCACCCAAATCGTGGGGAGTCGCGCCGACAGCTTTTCTAATAGCCGCAGCTTGATTCCAGCCCACAATTCTCGGTGTATCATCGCCCGTAGAAATTGCCCGCGCAAAAGCGATCATTACCGATTTTTCTAATTCCGGCCACAACATCAATAAAGCAAAGGAACCGTAAAGACGCACGTCTAAACTTTCATACCAACGGTAATCAAGGCACTCCAAAACTCCAAATTGACCCTTCGGATCGCGTTCATCAGCCGCAGTCCAAAGAGTACCGCCGTCAGTGAGGATATACAACTCATTAAACAAAGCCATTTTGAAGCTATCACTCAAATCTTCCCGTGACAAAATCGGTTTTTGCCAAGCTTCTATACTTTCGCGCCAAGTATCGGAATGCTTCATAGCAGTACGGATCATCGGCCAAGCATTTTTGCCATTGCGCCCAAAGAAATCTGTATAGCGGCGGTAATAACAAACTCCGGGTGCAAATTCAGTAATGGGGAAATCCCAGGCTAAAATAAACGGAATTTTGCGAGTTTTTCCTGGTCTAATTGTAAAGCGAACGGCGATCGCACAGGCCGATCTTTCTCCAGGGGCTGCCGGTGTCTCGTCTTTATCGTCCAACAAGAAACCTTCACCAGAAAAGTGTCGCCAAATCTCCTCCCCATTCCCCGCAGGATTCCAGCGAGTTTGATAGAATACTTCTACCGCTGGATTGGTAATAGTGGCGATCGCCCATTGTCCATCCCCTTCTTTTGGCTCATCATCAGCATTTAAGCGCGTCATGACACAGCCAATCCGGTGAAAATCTTCCACCAACAAATTCATATTTCCGCCACTTTCTCCCCACCGAGGCAGATACTCATAGGCGGGACTACCATCATCCCGAACCTTAACGGGAACCCCCCCGTAGCCCCCCTCAGTCAGGGGGGGCTGGGGGGGTATAGCATTAGTAAACCAGCCGACAATATTCTCCCAAGTTAACATGATGCTGAGAGTAATTGGCGCATCTGTAGGATTGTGTGCCACCCATTCAAACATGGCAAGTGGGTAACTGCTTTCTTGATAGTTATGAGGCAAAATTGGCGAAAATTGTTCGCAGCTTAATTCAGCCTGAAATACATTTTCATAAACAAACCAACTCCTGGGATACAAAGCATGATAAGTCCCAGAAGATTGAGATTCTCCCCCTCCTCCTTCTTCCTCTTCCCTCTTATTTTCCCCCCTTGGGGGGGGTAGGGGGGGGTTCTTCTTCCTTGGGTGGGGTTGCGGGGGGTTGACTTCTTCCTTCTTCCTTCTTCCTTCGTTGGGATACCATTTCCAACTAGATAAACTGCCATCTGTAGGCGGTTCAGTACACAATGCAAAAGCTTGTTTTTTACCAGCAGTTTCTTCAAAAACGCTGAATTGACAAGCGGGCAAACTATTAAAAATATGTTCTCCACCGTCGATATGCCAGAGGTTGAAGTCTCCACGGGGCGATCGACCAATACAGCCTGCACCGAAGCCACCCAAGGGCATTCCGTGCCAAGGGCCGTCGTCAAGATTGCTGGCGTAGCGGACTGTGTAGGGGTTGTCCCAACCGAGGCCTATGGCGCGTTTCCAGGTGTGTGGAGGGATGTTTGGATTGGATGTGCGATCGTTCATGATTGATTTGTATGGGGAAAGGCGATCGGTGAAATTCCGGCAGAACCTTAATAGTATATGTAGGACTTACGCAAAAAACCCAGTTTCTGATTTAGATTTCAGATATCGTAGGGTGCGTCGCCATCAGTCATCTACTTGGAAACCCGAAAAATCTGATAGCGACGCACCCTACAAGAACTCTCGTTACCGACAATATATCATCTCAGCTTAGATTGACAAACTCCGCAGGTATCGTTTAACATTTAATTAGATGCTAATTTCATGTCATCATTATGATTAACCTTTCAAGAGACATACATTCTCTCACCGATTTCAAACGTAATACGACTGAGTTTGTGCAGCGGCTCAAACAAACAAAACATCCTTTAGTTCTAACTGTCAACGGGAAAGCAGAGTTAGTTATTCAGGATGCTGAATCCTATCAGAAACTTTTAGATGCGGTTGAGTTATTAGAGACTTTAAAGGGAATTAAGCTGGGTTTGGCACAAATGGATCGAGGGGAAGGAAAAAAAGCGGAGGATTTTTTCAATCAACTGTTTGATAAGCTAGACAGTTAGCCATGAATCAGAAATATCAAGTCATTATCCAACCCGCCGCGCAAAAAGCAATCGAGGAAGCCTATTTTTGGTTGAGTAATCATTCTTCTCTGAAGGCTAGAACTTGGTTAGAAGGATTGTATAAAGCTACCTTATCGCTAGAAAATATGCCTTCTCGTTGTTCTTTCGCCTTTGAGAATAGTTTTTTTGATGAAGAAATACGACAACTGGTTTACGGTAAGGGACGAAATGCGTATCGGATTCTGTTTACGATTGTTGATGATAGGGTTCATATAATTTTCGTGCGACACGCTTCTCAAAAACCGATGATAGGTGAATCAGATGAGGGCTGAAACTAACACTATGAACGGAAGTATTATTGCTAGTGAGGGTAGTAATCAAGCTGCCATCCTGCCGCTTCCAGAGTTTTACAGTTCCGTCCGAACTACCAGAGGCAATCAAATTAAGAAAACTACTTAGAGGACTTGCTCCAATAAAATCAATGCGAGAGTCAGCAGTTCTCAGTTGTGAACTATTGGCTAAAATTTCCTTAAGCTTTCTTTGTTCTTCAGGCTTTAACAAGTTCATAGTTAGTCGCCATAATTAATTACTTTTGGTTGATGATTTTCACAATTATTTTTCACGAGATGGGAGAATTGGTTCAAATTGAGTTAGAAGTTCAGGAAGCTTATTTTGTACAACATCCCAGATTACATCAAAATCAACTTGGTCATATTTATGGATCAACATATCTCGCATTCCAGCTATCTCTCTCCAAGGGATTTCTGGATGTTGCTGACGAAAATCTTGAGATAGCCGTTTGGTTGCTTCGCCAATAATCGCAATCTGGTAGAGAATGGCTGATAATTTTTCATCATTCATTTCCAGTTCAGCTCGACTTATCTTGTCAGTGTAACGCAATATTCGTCTGGCTGCTCTTTCTATATCAATTAGGGATTCGTTATCGCGTGGCATAAATCACTTGTGCTGAATCTAAAATAATTTGACGACGTAACCAATTCTCGCTTTTTTCCAGGGCTTTCTTGATGATGAAATCTACTTCACGGGTAAACATTGCTTTTAACTCATCTTGCATTTCTAGAGTTTCAGTCAAACCCCGTTTAGCTTCTGGCGCAAAAGTCACTAACACATCAATATCACTATCAGGACGAAAATCCGATCGCAAAACCGAACCGAATACTGCAAATTCAATAATCTGCCAACGCTGACAAAACTCAATAATCGCTTTTTCTGAAACTCCGAACCGTCTCTCCAGAATATTTTTTGTGTCCACCTGGCTAAGAATTTCTATAGTCATTGATTCAAACTCCTAAATTTTCTTGTATTCAAAAAGTGTTTCCAGCGATCGCAATTCTGCCTCTGTCTCATCATCAATTTGCGGTAAAGGGCGCTGCATGATCGAATATAGCGATCGCCTTTCTCCTTTGCTTTGTAAACCGATCTCCCGCAAATAATCTTCGATTTTAAACACCATCGGTTTTCGATCGGATTTCGCCACATCAGGGCTGCGGTAAATCGCCGTTTTAATCGCAGGCAATAGCAATGTTTTTACTGGTTCATATTTCCCTGCACTAATGGCATCTTGTGCTTGGTCAACCAAATCTTTAATACTCCTCCAACAGCCTCAGCCGGATATTTTTGAGTTTACCATATTCCGTAAGGCATATCTATACTGAACGATCGCCCGCACTCTCCCAAACCCATCAAAAAGCCCGTGAAACCCAGCTATCCCGTCGGCAATAATCCCGCCTGTCACAAAATCAATCAGGGATTTGCGATCGCCCATATCATGCAATTCTCAACATACTACCTTAATATTAAATTAGTTTTGGGAAACAAGCTATGAAACGAGATAATGTACTAGCAATTGTAGCCGCACACCGAGAACAGTTGCATAAAATGGGAGTAAAATCTCTTAATTTATTTGGTTCAGTAGCACGAGATGAAGCTCGTTCAGATAGTGATGTAGACTTTTTAGTTGAATTTAATCAACCTGTAGGACTCTTTGAATTTATCGAAGTGCGGCTTTATTTGCAGGATATTTTGGGATGTTCAGTCGATTTGGGAACTCTGAAATCTTTAAAACAACATTTGCGAGAACCTGTACTTAAGGATGTCATCCATGCCTTCTAGAAATTGGCGACTTCGCCTTCAAGATATTTTGCAATCTATTGTATTCCTAAAGATTTTGACACGCCACTTTATCGATGTAGAATATCATCTAAGCGAAGTTGCAAGTTCTTTAGCAGAGGAGAAATAACTGGTTCACCTAGGCGAAACTGTTGCTGGATGTAATCTTGGTCAATCAGTTGACAAACTGTGATAGTAGGTTGTTTAGGTTTACCGATAAAAGCCACACCACCCAATCCACGATAATCAACTATCCAATATTCAGGAATTCCTACAAGAGCATATTCTTCAACTTTTCGGGCGTAATCCGTTTCCCAATTAGTGCTGACGACTTCTACCACTAACTTAATCGATCGCCCCAGGGTAATCACAGGTTCTCTTTCCCAGAGAGGTTCGCTGACAAGGGCAGTTTCATCTAATACGACTATATCGGGACGGCGCGCGGTAGCTGCGTCGGAAAATGGACGGATCAAACAAGTGCGGGGAATGAACCAGGGTAGTTTTTCGGCTGCGATAACGATGCCGATTTGAGTTGGTAGTTTACCGCCGACGGTTTCGTGGGGGCCTGTGGGTTCCATCTCAACTAATTCTCCGTCAGCGAGCTCGTAGCGGAAGTTGTCACAATAGCGATCGAGGAATGTTTCAAAAGTTAGGAATTTGTCTGTAGTGTAAATCATTAGAAATCAATACTTTTTTGCTTGATTTTAATTACGATAGTTTAGCATTGATGTCAAATAAAACTAGCTCGGAGATCCCCCCTAGCCCCCCTTAATAAGGGGGGGACAAGATTCCGGTCAAAGTCAACCCCTACTCCCCTTTTTTCCCCCCTTGGGGGGGGTAGGGGGGGGTGGGGGATTTAGGGGGATCTAGACGTCGATAAAAACGAGAGAGACAGATGGTTTCAGTTTTAATTGAATGTTGAAAACCTTATTCCTTCACCTCAACAAATCCCAAATCAGTCCCTTTCCCAGCATGAACTAAAGCCAACTTTTCGTAACGCCTAGCGTGCTCGATTAATTCCGCGGCTTCTTCCTGGGAAACATCCCGCAATCGCTTCGCAGGTACTCCGGTAACTAGGGTGTAAGGGGGAACGTCTTTGGTAACAACAGCCCCTGCACCGACGATCGATCCTGTGCCTACCCTGACTCCATCGAGGACGATCGCCCCAATCCCGATCAAACAACCCCGTTCAATATAAGCTGAGTGAATCACCGCTCGGTGTCCCACTGTCACAAAATCTTCCAAAACCGTAGGTTTTCCTGGATCGCCGTGTAAAACAGATCCATCTTGGATATTAGTACAAGAGCCGATCGCAATCCGCTCCACATCCCCTCGCACCACCGCCCCGTACCAAATACTCGCCCCCGCACCGACTTCTACCTTACCCATAACCACAGCACCGGCGGCGACAAAAGCAGCTTGGGAGAGATCGGGAATAGGCCAATAGGAAGGAAGTGTAGTCACGGATTCCTTGGGATTGCTCATCGAAAAAATGGGTTGACCTTAACCAATGGTCAATAGGAGATATAATACAAGTATTTGGGACTTTTGCAGAGAAAAAATTTTGGGACGCACTACATGATCGAAGTAGCCTTGCAATACCCGATGTTTGGCCCGGAGATTCAGTGTCCCCACTGTCGCCAAACAATTCCGGCTCTAACCCTCACGGATACCTATTTGTGTCCGCGTCACGGGGCTTTTGAGGCCGATCCAAAAACGGGAGATTTAGTTCACCTTCAGTCTGGGCGACACTGGCGCCACTGGGAAAATGAATGGTATCGTCAGCACACTCACCCCGATGGAATTCGGTTTGAAATTCACGAAGCGCTCGATCGACTATATACTCAAGGCTACCGAGCAACTCGCATCATCATTGCCCAACGCTATCGGGAATTAATCAGCGTGTATTTAGAGCGCAGCACATCTTGGCGGGGTCAATCGGAATCTGCCATGCCGAAGCTTTACGGTTTACCTGTGGATTTTAGCCCCCAATCCCAGGAAGAACCTTGCTGGGAAGTGATTAATTTTGATTTGGAAAAAGAGCCAGGAGTTCCGATTCGATATCCCTATTTTCGGTTGTTTGAATAGTCATTAGTTAAATGCACCACGCCTCGATTCGTACTGCTAATATTCACCGGGCGATCGCCTTTTACGAACAGTTGGGATTTACTGTGTGCGATCGCTTTACTACAGGTTACACCCTAGCCTGTTGGATGGAAGGCCTCAACGGACGCATTGAACTCATCCAAATCCCGGAACCCAAACCAGCCCCTGATGCTTTTGGAGACGAGCATTATGTTGGATATTATCATCTATCCTTTGATTTAACTGAGGTGACATCTGACTTGCCTACTTGGTTAGAGTCTCTCAAACAACGGTTTGAGCAAGCAGCTTCTGAGGAACCAAGCCAGTTTCAGCCGCTGAAAGTTTTATTAGAACCGACTCAACAGGCGATCGGCGATCGTGTTTACGAAGTAGCTTTTATTGCCGATACAGATGGTTTACCTTTAGAGTTTATTTGGCGTCTGAATAACTGATGCAATTCCAGATCGTGCAACACTAGCCTCTTCACTAAAATAAAACCCGCGTCGGCGGGTTTTATCTTAAAGCTAATTGTTAAGTGCCAATTTAATCTACTTCTGAGGAACCACAACTTCATTAGCAGCAACTGGACGAGCTGAGGAAGCGGTAGTTTTCAAAAGTGCGATCGCCTGGGCGTAACAAGGATCGTCCTTAGTAGCAACCAAAGTCGGTTTGTTAGCTAATTTCAGCTTTTGTGCATCGGTGACTTCGACTTTGACATCGGGAGTAACGCCCTTGTGACTAATATCAGTACCGTTGGGAGTATAGTAGTGAGCGATCGTCACCGCCAATCCCGAACCATCAGACAAAGAATGCACCGATTGTACTAAAGCTTTGCCAAAAGTTTGACCACCCATCACCGTCGCGCGTTTATTGTCCTTGAGAGCACCAGCCAAAATCTCGCTGGCGCTGGCAGAATTGTCATCTACAAGCACCACCAAAGGCTTGTCAGTAATAGCAGTCCGATTTGCCTTCATTTCCTGAGAATCTCCGGCTCGATCGACTGTACGGACGATAGCCCCGGTATCCATCCACATCCTGGCAATATCAATGCTCACACGTAGCAAACCCCCTGGATTGCCACGCAAATCCAACACAAAAGCATCAACTTTCTGATCCGAGAGCTTTTTAATTGCCGCTTGCATTTGTTCTCCGGCGTGGGAGCTAAACTCTTGCAAACGGATATAACCGACTTTCTTACCTCCTTCATTTTTGAGGCTGTAGCGAACTGCGGCTACCTCAATTCTGGCCCTAGTCAGGGTAATATCAAACTCACTTTTACCAGGCCGAGCAATCCGCAACGTGACTTTAGTGCCTTCAGCGCCCCGAATTATTTGAGCAGCATCAGAAACAGTCATGCCTGTAGTAGGTTTACCATCAATCACCAAAATGCGATCGCCCGCTTGAATCCCAGCCTTGAGGGCGGGGGAATTTTCCATCGGCTCAACCACCGTAATCGCCTTAGTTTTCTCGTCCGCTTCCAGCCTCATCCCTACCCCTGTCAGTTCCCCAGAGGTTTGATTAGTCAACGCTTCGTACTGCTTCGGGTCCATGAAGCGGGTGTAGGGGTCGTTTAACTTCTCTAATGCCTTGCGGAGAGAAGTATAGGCTGCTTCGCGAGAGGTATAATTTTGGCCCAGCAAATCTTGGCGGGTGACTTGCCAGTCAGTCTTGTTAAAGCTGCCATCAACATACTCTCGGTTCACGATTTGCCAAGCTTCGTCTAAAACAGCTTTAGGGCTATCTTGAAGCTCAGCACGGACGGATTGACTCAGGCCGGGTACAAGCAAAGATATGGAAGCGGTTGTGGCCAGAGCCCCACTGAACAGGGCTGCCTGTAATTTAGAAAAGCGTCTGCGGGCTACATTCATTGAATTTCGCTCAATTCTATTTTAGATTTTTGATGGAAGATTTTCGATTGCTAAAAAATCTCAAATCAGTGTAAATAAACTTTGTTGCGGAGGCTATGGCATCCTTTTGAACAGTTTAACTAGCTTTTTCACCGATCGCCAACCAATCACCAATCTATTTTACTGAATTTTACGCTGACCGACTAATCCTTTAAACTTAATTAATATCCTAAATTTCCAAGTGCCGTGCAAGCTAAAGTCGAACAATTTTACCAAAAGTGGTTGAGTCTGCTCCTCTGTGGAGTTATTGGTATAGCAGCCGCTTGCGGGGTCATTACCATGCAGTCCCAGGAGCAATTCGGCGGAATTTCTGCTAGGGAAACTGAGGGGGGAAAGCCCTTACCGACCATCTCGGCCGCTACTTTCAAGCAATCCGAACAGCAAGAAGCCCTGCGGCTGAAAATTCTCAAAGCCATCCCCAGTTTTGGGTTTGACAATTTAATTGCAGATTGGACATTTCTGAAATTTTTGCAATATTTTGGCGATGACGAAGCCAGAGACATCACAGGTTACAGCCTTAGTCAAGATTATTTTGACATCATCACTAGACGAGACCCCAGGCGAGTGGAAATTTACCCATTTCTGTCAGTTGCTGTTTCTTTTTACCAAGCAAAACCAGAAATTGCCGTCGAGTTAATGGAACGCGGCACTAATGCCCTGTCGCCACAAATTGACCCCCAAGCGTGGACGGTATGGCGAAATAAAGGACTTGACGAATTGCTGCTGCTGGGTGATATTCCTGAGTCTATTCGATCGCACGAAATGGCTGCTGACTGGGCAGAAAAAACACCACAAGGTCAGAAATTAGCACCGATGTTTCGTGCTACTGCTGAGTATTTGCGTCGAGACCCGGATAGCGTCCAGGTACGCTTTTCTGCTTGGAATATGGTTTATGCTCAAACAAAAGACAATTTTGTGCGCCAAAGGGCGAAACAAGCTCTTGTCAAATTGGGAGCTCAGGTGCGAAAGGATAAAAATGGAAAAGAGAGTTTTATTTTACCACCGAGAAAGTAGTTGAATCTTGGGGGTTTACTTTTAAATGTATTGGTAATTATCCCATTTAAAATCTCAAATCAGCTTGGGTTAGTTCGCGCCACTCACCGGGATTTAGGCCTTCTAGACGCAAATGTCCGATCGCACATCTAACCAACCGCAACGTCGGGAAGCCCACTGCTGCGGTCATCCTGCGGACTTGTCGATTGCGGCCTTCTGTCAGGGTCATTTCCAGCCATGCTGTGGGTATATGCTTGCGAAATCGAATCGGCGGTTCCCGTGGTGGTAAAAGGGGTTCCGCTGATAATAATTGCACTTTTGCCGATCGAGTCCGATAATCTTGAATAGTGACACCAGTCTGCAAAGTAGCGATCGCACCAGCATCAGGAATCCCTTCCACTTGCACCCAGTAAGTACGGGGATGAGCGAATTTCGGGTCACTGAGTCGGTGCTGCATTAGTCCATCATCCGTTAGCAACAACAAGCCTTCACTATCGCGATCGAGCCTTCCCACCGCATAAACGTCAGGAATCGGAATATAATCTTTCAGAGTTCTGCGTTTAGTTTCTCCTGAGTTGTCAGTGAATTGAGTTAAAACATCGTAAGGTTTGTAAAAGAGAATATAACGATAAGGCATGACAAATTAAAAAATAAAAATGTACGGTCAACTGTCAACGGTCAACTGTCAACGGTCAACTGTCAACGGTCAACTGTCAACGGTCAACTGTCAACTGTCAACTGTCAACTGTCAACTGTCAACTGTCAACTGTCAATTGCTATACCATGCCCGAATCCACACACCGAGTTTGCATCGTCCTAGGAACCCGCCCAGAAGCAATTAAACTAGCCCCAGTAATTCAACAATTCAAAAATTCCCCATCCTTTGACACCCAAGTAATATTAACAGGCCAACATCGAGAAATGGTCGAGCAAGTCATGGGACTGTTCCATCTAAAAGCCGATCGAGATTTAGCAATAATGCAACACCAGCAAACCTTGACAGACATTACTTGCCGCAGTCTGCAAGGTTTAGAAGCATTGTTCAAAGAACTACAACCAAAAATTGTCCTAGTACAAGGAGACACAACCACAGCTTTTGCCGCTGCTTTAGCTGCATTTTACCAAAAAATACCTCTAGGTCACGTAGAAGCCGGATTACGAACAGACGACCTGTTGAATCCTTACCCAGAAGAGGCTAACCGCCGGTTGATATCTCAGCTCACACGGCTGCATTTTGCCCCAACAGCCCTAGCTGCGGAAAATTTGGTGCGATCGGGCGTTTTGGGACAAATTCACCGTACAGGCAACACAGTGATTGATGCTTTGCTGGGAGTAGCCAAACGCGAACCAGAATGTAATATTCCCAACTTAGAATGGAGCAAATATCGCACTATTTTAGCCACAGTTCACCGCCGCGAAAATTGGGGAGAACCATTACAAGGAATTGCCAAGGCATTTCTCAAAATTTTAGCGCAATTCCCAGACACAGCCTTGTTATTACCACTGCACAAAAATCCCACAGTTAGAGAACCTTTACAAGCTATTTTGGGCAACCATCCCAGAGTCTTTTTAACTGAACCTTTAGATTACGCAGAATTAGTAGGAGCGATTCAAAGAGCCTATTTAATCCTCACAGATTCTGGCGGCTTACAAGAAGAAGCACCCAGTTTAGGGAAGCCTGTTTTAGTATTAAGAGAAACCACAGAAAGACCAGAAGCAATTGCCGCCGGCACTGCTAAACTCGTCGGTACAGATGCCGATTTAATAGCAGACTCCGCCGCCGAATTACTGAGCAATGCCGATGCTTACAACGCAATGGCAATGGCAATCAATCCTTTTGGAGACGGTTTGGCGGCGGCACGGATTTTGAAAATTGTTAAGGAGTATTTGAGTTAGAGCAACCGCCAAGCCTGTTAAGGTGCTCGGTCAACTTTCAACTATCACGTCAAATTCTATCAAATCCTTTCTTCAACTGAATAATTCAGATTTCTATTCTCTCCCTCTGTGTCCTCTGTGTTCTCTGCGGTTAAATCATTCCGATGTGCTATGGAAACCGAGTTGAAATCCCAGCCGGCATCCTTCGTCTATTTTAAGGAGCAGGAACTTGGGGCTGAAAGTTGCGAGTACCTTTATACCCCGATAAGATAGCAAGTTTTTCCAATGATTGCATTCCTGTATAATATTTACCCCCAATTTCCCAGGTGGGATAAGCTTTGATATTGGCGGCTTTGCATAAATCTGGCTGAGCATCTTTTCCTCTGGGATCGCACTCAATGTAAGTAATTGCAGTCAATGCTTCTTTGCCAAAAAGTTCTTGTTGTTTGTGACAATAAGGACACCAGTAAGCACCGTACATTCTCGCTCTAATGGTCTGCAAATGGGTTGCTAAAGCTACTTGATCCGGCAGGGATTCGCTACTAATAGGGGGTGCTGTCTGTGGGATTACTGGTAATGTGGCAGGGGGAGGAGGTGGGGGAGTTTGTGCTAACTTTTGAGTGGATTTGTTGCGGAAAGTGAACTGTGCGATTCCTCCCTCTGCTTGGGCTGTGACTAAAATCCCGAAAGTGAGGATGGCACCGATCGCACATAAGTTGATTTTGCTGAGTCTCATCTTGAATTTCCTGTGGAATTTGCTAGAATTTTACCAGTTTGGGCGATCGATCGCCGAGTAAAATTAGGACGTAAGGTGGTGATGCTGTACCCATAACTGTCTACTTTATTGGCGGCTAAGGCATAATATCAAATCCGGTAACATCGGAATTATTCATCTCTCTTATCTCCCTCTGTGTTCTCTGCGTTCTAGTAAGGTTAAATCATTCCGATGCAGCCGGAAACGATATAACTCAACAGTCACAATGAGTATACAAACAAAGTCCGACAGGGAATTAATTCCCTGTCGGACTTTCTCAAAACCGGGTTTCTTCGCTACTTTTTCCAATTTGGATTGACCGATCATCCTTATATAATGCAGCGCCAATCCTTGAGGTTATAGTTACACAAAGAAATTGGTAACGGGAATAGTGCCCAAAGCGGGTAACGTCCCGGTAGATCCGGTTAAGTTGATCACTAAATCGTTACTCGCCTGAAAACCAGCAGTACCATCATTAATCACAAGGTAAGTACCTGCGATTGAAGCCGTTGTAACCACAACTAAAGCAGCGCTATTAATTCCTAGAGCTTGGTTTCCGGCTAATGCTCCATTAGCATCGGTAAACACTTGAGTTATGACATTTTGTAAGGTAGTAGCAGCGCTATTAGCAGCACGGCTAAAGCTACTGGGCGCACCCATAGCTGCTCCACCTTGGGTCAGCAAGTCGATTTTATCACTGCCGATCGCCAAGTCGGTAATGCGATCGCTCGCGGATACAGGGGATTGTCCAAACTGGAACAGGAAGGTATCCGCACCCGTACCACCCGTTAGAGTATCTTGACCAGCCCCCCCGTTGAGCGTATTATTGGCAGCGTTGCCTGCAATAGTGTTCGCTAAACCGTTGCCCGTGCCGTTAATCGCCGTAGTGCCAGTTAAGGTAAGGTTTTCCACTTCTGCCGGTAAGGTGTAGGTGACAGAAGATTGCACCAAGTCGGTTCCTTGAGCTGCAAGTTCAGTGACGACATCTCCGACGCTATCGACAACATAAATATCGTTCCCCAATCCACCTTTAAGTTGGTCGTTTCCGAGTCCTCCATCTAAAAGATCGTTATCATTACCACCATCCAGGGTGTCGTTTCCTGCACCCCCGTTGAGGGTGTCGTTGCCGGCTAACCCATTGATGATATCTGCATTGGCAGTTCCAGTTAAGTTATCAGCGCCAGCAGTGCCATTAATGGCGGCGGTTCCCTGAGTTTTGAAATTCCAAGTGCTATTTCCGGTAATACCAGCATAATTGTTGCCAGCAATATCTTTAATTGCACCGTTGACAATTTCCACGTAGTAATCAGTACCTTGACCTAAATCTGCTGTCGGATTAATCGTGAGTTGAGTGCCACCAACTGTGACATTAGCAGCAGTTGCCGCGATCGTTTCTACAACCGAATTATCAGACAGTTTCTTGATGACCAGATTGCCAGTGCCTTTTTTAATGGCTTCACTGAAATTGACAACTAGGTTAGCGCCAACGGCAACCCCTGTGGCATTATCAACCGGAGTGAAACTGCTGGCTGTCGGTGGGGTGATATCGGCGGGTGCAACAGTTTTGAAATTCCAGGTGCTATTTCCGGTAATACCAGCATAATTGTTGCCAGCAATATCTTTAATCGCACCGTTGGCAATTTCCACGTAGTAATCAGTACCTTGACCTAAATCTGCTGTCGGATTAATCGTGAGTTGAGTGCCACCAACTGTGACATTAGCAGCAGTTGCCGCGATCGTTTCTACAACCGAATTATCAGACAGTTTCTTGATGACCAGATTCCCAGTGCCTTTTTTAATGGCTTCACTGAAATTGACAACTAGGTTAGCACCAACTGCAACCCCTGTGGCATTATCAACCGGAGTGAAACTGCTGGCTGTCGGTGCGATTGTATCGGCAGTGATAACTGTTCCTGTTCCTTGGAAGCTATAACCAGGAGAAGTATTTTTACTGCTAAAGTTGACCTTAGCATTCCCAGTCGTAAAAGTAGGTAACGCGGTGAAGTTGGCTTTGTATAGGGTGGTCGGTGAAGCCACGTTTGGCCAAGCCACACCGTTGATATTCAGCCAAGCCACATTAATCACTTTATCAGTGGAGGCGTCGTTATCTTCATCCAGGGTGTCCGCCTCTGGAGTGCCGATAGTCGGTGCTACGGGAGTTGACAATACCCCTGGATTCGCAAAATTGACAAAGTTAAGCTTGGAAGAATCGTAGTGCAGTTTAAATCCGAAGGAGGATGCCAGGGTGCTGTTGTTATCCGATGTCGAATACTTGGCATCAATTGAAACTGAACTACCCGGAGCTACATTCTGAGTGGTGGCGTTTGCGCTAATATTTTGGGTAGCGCCACTATTAGTAATTACGCCATTACTATTAGTAATTACGCTATTACTAGATGCAGGGGCTGTGGGCAAATACGAGCTTAAGAATTGCTGAATCTGAGTCGCAGTAGTGCGAGTAGCACCAGTACCAATGACTCCATTAGTTAGGGTAGTACCAGTAAAACCAAACAGATATCGAGCAATCAAAACCCCGTCCGTGGCTCCCTGTGCGACACCGTTGCCATCGGCATCTAGCATCGTCGTCCGACCATTTTCCAGGTAAGTTTGTATGTCTGTAGCAGTGGTGCGGGTGGCCCCAGTACCAATCGCCCCATTCGTGAGGGTAGTACCAGTAAAACCAAACAGATGGCGGGCAATCAAAACCCCGTCGGTGGCTCCCTGGGCTGCATTGTTACCATCAGCATCTAAACTGACCGGTGGTGCCAGAGTCAAGACTGCGGATGTGGGTGAAAAGCTATATCCAGGGGAGGCGTTATTACTGCTAAAGTTGACGTTTGTGCCTGTGTAGGTGGATGATGCCGTGAAGTTGGCTTTGTATAAGTTAGCGGGTAGAGCAGTATTCGGCCAAGCCGCACCACCGAAATTCAGCCAAGCCACATTAATTACTTTATCGGTGGCGGGGTCGTTATCTTCGTTCGCGGTGTCTGTCTCGGTCGTACCGATAGTCGGTGTTACGGGAGTTGACAACGGATTGGTAAGATTGACAAAGTTTAGTTGTGAGGAGTCGTAGTGCAGCTTAAACCCGAAGGAGGATGCTAGGCTGTTGTTGTTATCGGATGTGGAATATTTGACATCGACTCCGACGGAGTTATTGGGCCTGAAGCCTTTGGTGGTTTGATTTCCGGCGGTAGCACTATCAAAGTCGGGTGTAATTGTCTGTAGTAGCCCGCCAGCGGTGGCAGTTGTGAAATTCCAAGTGCTATTTCCGGTAATACCAGCATAATTGTTGCCAGCAATATCTTTAATTGCACCGTTGGCAATTTCCACGTAGTAATCAGTGCCTTGCCCTAAATCTGCTGTGGGATTAATCGTGAGTTGAGTACCACTAACTGTGACATTAGCAGCAGTTGCCGCGATCGTCTCTACCACCGAATTATCAGACAGTTTCTTGATGACTAGATTGCCAGTGCCTTTTTGGATGGCTTCGCTGAAGTTGATAACTAAGTTAGCACCAACGGCAACCCCTATGGCATTATCAGCGGGAGTGAAACTGCTGGCTGTCGGTGGAGTGATATCGGCAGCGGTGGCAGTTTTGAAATTCCAGGTGCTATTGCCGGTAATACCAGCATAATTGTTGCCAGCAATATCTTTAATTGCACCGTTGGCAATTTCCACGTAGTAATCAGTGCCTTGGCCTAAATCTGCTGTGGGATTAATCGTGAGTTGAGTACCACTAACTGTGACATTAGCAGCAGTTGCCGCTATGGTTTCTACCACCGAATTATCAGACAGTTTCTTGATGACAAGATTGCCAGTGCCTTTTTGGATAGCTTCGCTGAAGTTGATAACTAAGTTAGCACCAACGGCAACCCCTATGGCATTATCAGCGGGAGTGAAACTGCTGGCTGTCGGTGGGGTGATATCGGCAGCGGTGGCGGTTGTGAAATTCCAGGTGCTATTGCCAGTAATACCAGCATAATTGTTGCCAGCAATATCTTTAATTGCACCGTTGGCAATTTCCACGTAGTAATCAGTGCCTTGGCCTAAATCTGCTGTGGGATTAATCGTGAGTTGAGTACCAGCAACTGTGATATTAGCAGCAGTTACGGCAATGGTTTCTACCACCGAATTATCAGACAGTTTCTTGATGACCAGATTGCCAGTGCCTTTTTGGATAGCTTCGCTGAAGTTGATAACTAAGTTAGCACCAACGGCAACCCCTATGGCATTATCAGCGGGGCTGAAACTGCTTGCTGTGGGTGGGGTGATATCGGCAGTCGTAGCAATATTAAGTTGAATCGCACCGGTATTACTGTTATAACCATCAACAGCAATTTGATAGGTTGTCCCGGCTGTCGCATTCAGGCTGATCAGGCTAGTGTTATTCCCCCCTCCATCATCATCAAAGCTAATCAGACTTAGGTTATTAACCGCCGCGCCTGTGAAAATGGACAAGTAACTATCAAAATTACTGCCCTTTGTGTCTACCACAAAAGTGTTGCTACTGGGTGCAGTCCAAGACCACCACACCGAGTTAGTTGTCCCACTTTGGATAGGTTCACCTACTTCTCCGGTGGCTCCAATATTTGAGCCTGTGGTACTCACAGGTGCGCCACTTAGCAGAATCCGGTTAGCAAAGTTATCATTAGCCGTCGATGGTGGTGGGGTAGAGCCGGCCAAAGCATTGTTAATGTTCAACCGACCTCCTGAAACAGTCTTACCACTCAAAGCGGAAATAGGATCAGTTGTTTGCATCAGCTTGTCTTTAACTTGCTGTGCTGTCCAAGTGGGATTTTGAGACCACAACAACGCCGCCGCGCCGGTGACATGGGGAGATGCCATCGATGTCCCAGAGTAAGTGGCATAATTTGCTCCGGGTGTGGTGCTATAAATATCAGATCCGGGCGCACCTAAATCTACAGTGGTGGCTCCATAATTGGAGAAAGAAGAAAGTCCATCGGTGCGGGTGGTTGAGGCAACAGAAATAATATTAGATAGGTTGTAGCTGGCAGGATAAGCAGGCGTTATGTCTGTGTTCAGTGAACTATTACCCGCCGCGGCAATAAATAAAGCTCCCTGTTGTCCGGCAGTATTGATGGCATCGGATAGGGCTTGACTGTAGCCTCCGCCACCCCAAGAGTTATTAGTAAGTTTGACTCCCTTCGCCGTTGCATAGTTAATCGCCAAAATCGCATTGGATGTAGCGCCCGAACCACTATCATCTAAAAACTTAAGTGGCATAATCTTGGCATTCCAAGCAACCCCTGTCACTCCAACTCCGTTATTGCCTTTTCCCGCAATGGTTCCCGAAACATGGGTACCATGTCCCTGCACATCCATCGGGTTATTGTCGTTATAGGCAAAGTCCCAGCCGCGAGTGTCGTCTATATATCCGTTATTGTCGTTATCGATGCCATCTCCGGCGATTTCCCCTGGATTTGTCCAGATATTTCCCACTAAGTCGGGGTGGTTGTAATCAACGCCCGTATCAATAACGCCGATAACTAAGTTGGGGTTTCCTTTTTGAATATCCCAGGCTTCGGGGGCATCGATGTCTGCATCGGCTGTTCCGCCACTTTGACCTGTGTTGTTGAGTCCCCATAATTGGGTATAGCTAGGGTCATTGGGAGTTGTGGCTTGGGGTGTAATTGTGGCTAATTTTTCTTGAGTAGGACTCGGTTTTTGGATATCTTCAAGGGTGATAATATAATCCGGCTCTATGTATTCAATGCGGGGATCGTTCTTATAAGCGGATATTGTTTGTTCAACCTTTCCTGAAGGAATCTGCCAAATGTCAATGCCAAGTTGTGAAGCTTTGGTGACGTTGGTCACTCCGATTTCTGCCTGCAAATTGGTAATTTGACTTGAATTTGTGGTGGGTCTCAGTTTGAGTATTACACGATTGGGGTTGAAATTTGTAGCCATGATGATGCAGTTCCTGTATTGATTGATAGCTCGGAAAAATGTGGGGATATCGTCTGGCAAAAATGCCATTATAGATCTGTTAATTATTCACAAAGTTGTTTTATTTATTTACCCAGTGTATAATTAACAATAACAATATCATTGTTTCACATCGATCGCATCAGCAATAACTCTCAAAAATCTAGGCTAATTGGCCTAGTAAGTCAGTATCTTTACTGAGGTAAATCGCCCATCCATGCCACATAGCCAAAGCAAATTAAGCAGCAGCCCTAGGGCTACTGCTTTCTGTCGTCTCAACCGGGAGCAACTACAGCGGTTCCCGCTGCAAGAGCGACACACAAACATGAATCCTCAAATAAAATTTATATTCAATCACAATTCAGCTAGAACTTGTGGGTATTTTTCAGCAATTTTTACCGCTATTTTTTTGATTTTGGAAAATCCTGTACGCCTCCAAAAAGAGCGAATAGTTTGTTCCTTGATATTCAACTGGCGGGCGATGGTTGCCATTTTGGCTGGCGATTCATCCAAAAGTAATTTTTGAGCAATTATTTGGCAGTTGCAGTCGGGACGGTTGCGAGGATGACTGTTGCGCAGTTCCTGTTGTGGATCTCCCTGGAAATAATTGGCTATATCCCGTACTAAAGCTTGTTTTTCTTCTCTGTCAATCCGTTCGATTTCCAAGTCCAAAGCATCCAAACATCCATAAAATCCACTTGTTTCTAAAGCCTCTAAAGGAAGTGTGTTTTGATTTTTGCTATTTTTGGAAGTATATAAATCTTGAATTCGATACCTGAGATGACCGTTAACCCAAGTGACGAGACTGGCTTGAATCGGAGAACGTTTGGGATTAAACTCGTGAAGGTGCTTGTTTAACCATAGCCAAGTTTTATTCTGGGCTTGTAAATAATAGGGATGAGAAACTTTTGACAATTTTGGTGAGAGTTGCAGTTTCCGAAATAATCGATCGACTAATTTTCGACGCTGGATAATATCCACTGATTCCGAGCAAATTGCTAAAATTAGTTCACATAATAATTCGTCTTGGGGAGTGCGATCGGAATATTTTTCCAGTTTCAACCTCAATTCATTTATGCGCTCCATAATCACCATTTTAGTAAATGTACCCGATGTAACACCGTGCAAACTTTGGTTTAGGTTGGTAGAGATGAAAAATGATTAAACTAACTCGCAGACTTTAGGTACAATTCGGACAGCTCACCTAAACCTAGTTTGGTACAGTTGTTACTTCTACACATTTTCCCGGAGTGGCATAATCAAAACAAGGCTAAAATTCACACAGAAAGTTCACAATTTTTATGAAAAAATCACAAAAATCACAAAAATCATCTTATAATTACTAAAAAATAGATTAACTGGGGAAAGCAATGGAAGTGGAACAAATGTTGAAGGTCTTAGATGCCTGGGTTTTGGAAAAGAAGGGCCGATCGCTGGATTGGGCGGAAAAAGAGATAATTCGACTAAGCTGGCTGGATGTGGATTATGCGGATATGAACATTTATGGCTACAAACCTAGCTATATCGAGAGAAGGCTAGCACAAGGTTTGTGGGCTCTAGTATCTGAGGTGATTGGGGAAGGAACAAAAGTTACTAAAAAAAGATTCAGGCTGGCGATGGAAGCAGCAATCAAAAAGCGCTCGCAGCCTGTGCCCCCACCAATAGAAGTGACTTTTATTGGGGAGGCGAAGGATGCTAACAATCGAGGGTTTAAATTAAAAGAAGCTGGGCAATTAATTGAAGCGAGAAAACACTTCGAGCTAGCTATTAAAATTAATCCAGATAATGCAGCAACTTATTACAATCAGGCATTGATGTATGAAGAAGCGGGAATAGTCGATCGCGCTATTCAACTATATCAGGAGGCGGCATTCCTAGGATTTGCTGCGGCTTACTGCAAGTTGGGCCGCTTGTATATCATTGAATATAAAGATTTGCGGAAATCCGTTGAAAAAATTGGGCTAGGTTTAAAACTGGTGGAAACGGAGAAAGTTAAGCATGACAAAATAGTCAAAGCAGGGTTGTTAACTTATCTTGCTTGGGCTTGGAAGGAACAAGGATGCTATGAAGAAGCTTTGAGCAATTTGCAACAGGCTATGAAACTACAGAGCGATCGGGGTTTAACTTATGGCATTATGGCGGAAGTTTACGAAAATCTGGGGAACCATGCAGAAGTTGCGACTGCTTGGAAAAAATGCCTGGAATATGCTAAGTGCGATCGACCCGATGAAGATTTTTACATTGGTAAGGCTCGTCAGCGTCTGAAGCAAATAAATGGTTGTAATTAAAGGTAAAGTGCGATCGCAGCGCGATCGCACTCTGACTAAAAAAACCGGGTTTTTGACTAAATTTGCGGGCTGCAAACTGTATATTTTCTTAGGAAAACCCGGTTTCTGATACCCCATGGGGTCTATGACTAATTAATCAAGGACATGGGTATTCATTGCCATATTCATCTATACATATTTGGGGTATGATGTGATTGGTGGCTGACCCAAAGGCGATGCGGGCGATGGAAGCACCTGAAACTGCCGCTAGTACCAGACTTATGTTGGCGAATGCGATCGAGCAGATGAGGAGGGGTGAAATCAAGACTTTGCAATTCATACTCTTGTCTCCAAGTCAATTTTTTGAACAAAGGACAACTGAGTTAGGCCTAACTGCTGTCTACATACCCACTCTATAAATGTCTGATTCCAACATGGAACCCAACAATCCAAAACAAGTTGGGGAATTAAGTTGGAAAGGTTAAAAATACCTCTCCTAATAGACTGCTGTACGTGAAGTCTGTTACTCAACCTTAAAGAGCGTTGCTAAGATGACCAACATATCAAATCCCCCTTGCCTGGAATGTCAGGAAGCAGAACAGAGAGAGAATCTCGATATTAACTGTATTTTAAATAGACTAAAATCAGTAAAAAAAAGCCAACTTTCTTCTAGGGAAATTTCCTATTTATGTTTGTGTTTATGTTTGTTGTCAAGGTATGAAAAAGCTTTTAGAATGGTTAAATATAAAACCCCGACAATAGAAGATCTCAATACCAAAGATCCAGAAATCAGTAAAAAGGGTGAAAATCTGAGTGCAGATATGTCAAAAACAGTACACCTTTATATTAAAGAAATGATGAGCATATATGAAGAAAAACGCTTGCCACCTTGGCCTAAAATTGTATCATTTATGCGCGATACAGGATGTAAAAAAAATCAGCAATCACCTCAAGTAGAAATGCAAAGGTTTATGTTCATTGCCAGAGTCAAAGGTAATAAAATATCTGACCTTGAAATGCAAAATCAATTGAAAACCATTGGAATTGAAATAGAAATTATAGAGATGCTAAGAAATGAATAATGAAATTGATAAAAATCAGCAACAAGAAGAAATGAGTAGCAGCACTTTGTTTGTTTTCAAAGGATCTCAGGAAGATTTTTACCGGATGATGAGTCTCTTTGAAGCAGGGGAACTGAGTGATTTACTGGGGATAGAAGTGCTGGATGTAGGAGCCATTGTAGAATCTCAACTGGTAGCACAGCCAAAAGTCATAAATTTGAGCCAATGGTTCCAGAATAATTTTGTTGAAGCTATTCAGGAAGCATGGCTGACATTAGAAGAAGTTTTTGGTAAGAGCATACGGAATCCAGCTTTTCGATCGCAAGCTGTAAAACGAGCTAAATCAATTCAATTAGGCGATCGTACAGTAGCTTTAATTCTCGATATAGCAACAGCGGAAAACCAAGAAATCAGCACAATATTAGGAGTCTATCCTATTGGCAGTCAAACTTATCTGCCAGAAAACCTTAAGCTGGATGTGTATGAATCAGAAGAAACTTTAGTAGAACTTCAAGCACCATTACAAAGTGAGGGAATGATACAAGAATTATTCTTTTTACCTGGAGAAGCATTTCGGATAGAAGTTTCTTTGGGTGATTTCAAGCAAATAGAAAATTTTCTTTTATTCCCAACAAGGTAGGCGATAAAAATGTCAGGTGTAAAGTTGGTTTTCTTAAAAATTAATAATGGCAATTTTGACCAAGGGTTTAAAGTTAACTTGCGAATTTACCAAGCAGGAAATTCTGCTTTTTTAGAAGCTGATGGCAGATTTCCCGCAGCACCAAAGATTCCTGAAATATATCAAAGTTGGCAGAAAAAATATTTACGCATGGACTGGTGTTTTCGAGCCAGGAAGGGAGAAACTATCAACGATGTTGGCAAGGTTCCCGAAGATTGTAGCCAATCATCTCAAAAATTAAGAGAAAGCATTAAAGAGTGGTTGAGAAAGTCTGATGATAGCGAG
Source organism: Microcoleus sp. (assembly GCF_041354475.1). Taxonomy (NCBI): domain Bacteria; kingdom Bacillati; phylum Cyanobacteriota; class Cyanophyceae; order Oscillatoriales; family Microcoleaceae; genus Microcoleus; species Microcoleus sp. The sequence goes on along the minus strand of NZ_JBGJZU010000031.1, from coordinate 32,371 downwards.
TTTCAAAAAATCAGGGAAAGACTTATAGGAGAATTAGATAAAAAAGACGAAATTAGGGTATTTATTCAAACCAAAGATGAGTTACTGAAAAAAATTCCTTGGCAGGAATGGGATTTATTTGCGGATACATACACCAATTCTGAAATTGTCCTCAGCCCCCCTGAAAATACAGAAATTCCCAGAAATGTTACAGCGTCAAGAGGAAAGTTTAACATAAAAATATTATCTATTTTGGGTTGTAGCCAAGGAATTGATGTTCAAGTCGATCAGAAGTTTCTCAAAAGTTTACCTAATACTGAACCACTTTTTCTTCCCGAACCTCGACGGAAACAATTAAGCGATAGCCTTTGGGAGAAAAACTGGGATATATTATTTTTTGCTGGTCACAGTTGGAGTGATAGTAACAGTGGCAATCTGGCTATCAATTCCGATGAAACACTCACCCTGCTAGATTTGAAGCACGGTTTGCGCTGCGCTATAGAAAACGGCTTGCAGTTGGCTATTTTTAATTCCTGTGATGGTTTGAAGTTAGCAGAAAATTTAGCTGATTTGCACATTCCGCTAGTTATTGTGATGCGGGAACCTGTACCCGATCGGATTGCTCAAGAGTTTTTGAAATATTTTCTGACGGCGTACTCAAGTGGAGAACCTTTATATTTAGCAGCACGGAAAGCACGGGAACGTTTGGAGACAGAAGGTCTAGACAAGGAATTTCCGGGGGCGACTTGGTTGCCCATAATTTGTCAAAATCCCGCTGTAGAACCTCCGACTTGGCAAGGTTTTCTCAGTAAAACTGAAACAAAATTTCAAGAATCATTTCGGGAACTTAAAAAAACTTGGAAAACCGAAAATACTCTCACAGATCATTCAGACATTATTAAATCAGTCGCGATTCACCCAGATGGTCAAATTTTCGCTAGTTGCAGTCTGGACCAAACGATTAAAGTATGGAACTTGACAACAGGAGAACTTCTCGAAAATCTCACCGGACATTCTGGCGGCGTGACTTGCGTTAGTTTCAGCAGCGACGGACAAACTCTTGCTAGCAGCAGCGCCAATCCTGACGGCACTATTAAATTGTGGGATACTCAAACCTGGCAACTAAAACGCACTCTCAAAGGCGATGATTGGGTGGTTCTTTCTGTATGGTCGATCGCCCTAACCTCCAATGGTAAAACTTTAGTCAGCGGACACCATGCTGACAGTACCGTGAAAGTTTGGAACCTCGAAACCGGGGAATTGCGACACACTCTCAGAGGTCATGTTTGGGCAGTTCATGACGTTGCGATCGCTCCCGACGGCAATATAATGGCTAGTGGAAGTTTCGACAGCAATATCAAGCTTTGGAATCTTCACACAGGCAGAGAAATCCGCAATTTAAACGGCCCTGGGGACGGCCCTATTGGTTGGACTCGTTCTTTCTTTAGCGACAACATCGTTTATACTGTTTCCTTCAGTCCCGACGGACAAACTCTCGCCAGCGGCGGGGCGAAGCAACCGATTAAACTATGGCGTTTAAGCAGTGGAGAAATCAAAAGCAACTTGACAGGACATACGGATGATGTTCACGCTATTGCTTTTAGTCCTGATGGCAAATATCTCGCCAGCGGTAGTGCCGATCGCACTATTAGAATTTGGGATTTATTTACCGGAGAACCGATTCACACTCTAGGACATTCAGACACTGTTTATTGTCTTGCCTTTAGTCCTGACGGAGAAACTCTCGTAAGTGGTAGCCGAGATAGAACTATTAAGATTTGGCGTTTTTCCACCTGACGATAACTGCTAATATCGCTTTTTGAACAGGCTTTCCGGCCTGTTCAACAATAAATATGGTCTATGTCTATTAAAAAATCTCCCCAACAATCATCCCCGCCAATATGACAAACCCTACCCAAACATTTTGGCGAAATATTTGACCATAAACGGGATTCGGGATATCCGCCTTCCGCAGTTGACTGTACTGCAAAAACCACAAAATTGCCGCCCCCAAAACAGCCAACCAAAAACCAATATGCAACTGTAAATTAATCCCCATAGCCACTAATAAACCCACTGTAGCTAAAAAGAAAAAACCCACAGCATTAGTGGCATTATTCCCAAAAAATAGCGCACTGGAATTCACACCTAAACGCAAATCATCTTCCCGATCGCTCATGGCATAAACGGTATCAAATCCCAAGGTCCATAGCACCACAGCACCCCACAGCAACCAAGTAGCTAATTCTAGTTTCCCAACCGTCGCACTCCAACTAATTAAAACGGCAAATCCCCAGGCTATTGATAATACTAATTGCGGGACTGGAAAGAATCTTTTTGCTAGGGGATAGCAGATAATTACTGGTACGGCGGCGACGCACAACCAGAAACTTAAGGGATTTAGATAAAAGGCGAGAATGGCCGCACAAACAAAGGAAATTAAAGCAACTCCGATCGCAGTTTGCACTTTCAGGGCGCGGGATGCTAGGGGGCGCGATCGCGTTCTTTCGACTTGGGGGTCAATATCCCGATCCCACAAGTCGTTGATGACGCATCCCGCCGCACTGGTGGCTAAGGTGCCAAGCACAATCACACCCACCAAGGTTGCGGGTGGCCTCCCGTGGGCTGCTAAAAATACCGCCCAGAGGGCTGGAATCATTAAAATTAGCCGTCCTGCTGGCTTGTCCCATCTCAAAAGCCTCACGATGGCTAGCAGTGTGGATTCGGTTGGGCGATCGGACTCGGTAAGCATTTCTATTTTAGATTGGAGATTTTTAATTTTTAATTTTATCAAAATTTAGGTGCCGATCGCCCAAGCTCAAGGCTGCGGAAAATGGAAAACCGGGAATCTCGAATAGGTGAAAGTCTGTAAATTCGTGAAATAATGAAAAATATCTGTCAACTCTGATACACTCCTATGGTTAATTCACTTGCTTCTGCGGAGTCAAATCGCATTATTGCTGCTATTGATATGGGTACTAACTCCTTTCATATGGTGGTGGCGCGCATCGATGCGAAATTGCCGGCTTTTACGATTATTGCTAGAGAAAAAGATACGGTGCGCTTGGGTGATTGTGAAACAAAAACAGGGTGTTTGAAGTCTGAGGTGATGGAAAGGGCGATCGCCACTTTGCGCCGTTTTCAAGGTATTGCCAAAACCTTCAATGCGGAACAAATAATCGCTGTGGCTACCAGTGCGGTTCGAGAAGCCCCTAATGGTCGAGATTTTCTCAAACAAGTTGCGGACGAACTAGACCTTTATGTTAGCTTGATTTCCGGCCAGGAAGAAGCGCGGAGAATTTATCTCGGTGTTCTTTCGGGAATGGAATTTAACAATCAATCCCAGGTAATTATTGACATAGGGGGCGGTTCTACTGAATTAATTTTAGGAGATAGTGCAGAACCTCGGTGTCTCACCAGTACCAAAATTGGTGCGGTTCGCCTCACTGGAGAATTTGTCAAAACTGACCCGATTAGCAGGGAAGAGTTTGCCTATTTGCAAGCTTATATTCGGATTGCGCTGGAAAGACCGATCGACGAATTGCGCGCTCAATTTAATGGTGATGAAACTCTCCGTTTAATTGGTACTGCTGGCACTATCGAAACTTTAGCTGCCATTAACGCTCGCGAAAAATTGGGAACCGTACCAAGTCCCCTGGCTGGCTATCAATTAAGTTTAAAGGATTTGCGGGATTTAGTCAATCGTTTTCGCAAACTTTCCTATGCCGAAAGGTTGGCAATTCCGGGAATGTCTGACAAGCGGGCGGAAATTATTCTGGCTGGTGCTTTGATTTTGCAGGAAGCCATGACGCTATTAGGAATGGAATTTCTCACGGTTTGCGATCGCTCTTTGAGAGAAGGGGTAATAGTTGACTGGATGCTGTCTCACGGTTTGATAGAAAACCGCTTGCGTTACCAAGGTTCAATCCGCCAGCGCAGCATTTTACACATGGCCCAAAAATATCAAGTTAATTTAGAGTATAGCGAAAGAACCGCAGCATTTACTCTCAATTTGTTCGACCAAACCCAAGGAATTCTGCATAATTGGGGAACCGAAGAACGGGAATTGTTGTGGGCGGCAGCAATTTTACACAACTGCGGTTTGTATGTCAGCCATTCGGCTCACCACAAGCATTCTTATTATTTAATTCGGAATGGCGAGTTGTTGGGTTACACTGAAACAGAGATTGAAATTATTGCTAATTTAGCGCGCTATCACCGAAAAAGTTCTCCGAAAAAGAAGCATGAAAACTTTATGATTCTTCCCAGAAAGTATCGGATATTAGTTGGCAATTTACATCCTTTTTTGCGGTTAGCAGTCGCTTTAGATAGGAGACAAATTGGAGCAGTTGCTAACTTGAAATGCGAGGTGAGACCGGAAGTGAGAGAGTTTCATTTACAACTAACACCGAAAAATAATGATGATGATTGCGCTCTTGAACTGTGGAGTTTAGATTACAAAAAACCTGCTTTTGAAGATGAGTACAATCTCAAATTAGTGGCAAGTTTAGAGCCAAATCTTGTGGTAGTTTAAGACCGGCTTCCTCAGCGCAGTAGAATCCCTGAGCCTAGTCGAATCCCTGAACGTAGTCGAAGGGGTTTGTTTATTCCGCTATAATTGAGCGATCGCGAATTTCAGCATAAAATACAAAAATGTCCAATCCCTTGCTCAGCCTCAACTACGAACCCGCCATCGAATCCCTCGGTGGCGACTATTTTGATGAAGTCCCGGCGGCCGATTTTCCCCAGCACATCCTCCGCTTTCGCAATGACCAATTATTGCCGAAATTGGGTTTAGATCCAGCACAAGTAACCGACGAACATTTCACCCAAGCATTCGGGGAATTTCACTGCGTCCGTCCCTTCCTCGCACTCCGCTACCACGGCTATCAATTTAACGAATACAATCCCAATTTAGGCGATGGTAGAGGCTTTTTGTACGGTCAAGTTCGCGGTACTGATGGCAGACTTTATGACTTTGGTACCAAAGGTTCGGGCCGCACACCTTATTCCCGGTCTGCTGATGGTAGACTGACTCTCAAAGGGGGAGTTCGGGAAGTTTTAGCGGCAGAAACTTTGCATAGGTTAGGAGTGCGGACATCTCGCTGTTTTAGTTTAGTTGAAACCGGGGAATCTTTGTGGCGTGGGGATGAACCTTCTCCCACGCGCTCGTCTGTCATGATACGTTTTAGTCATTCTCACATCCGGTTCGGTACTTTTGAAAGATTGCATTACATCCGTCGCCCGGATTTAATTACAAAACTTTTAGATTTTGTGATTGAATATTACTATCCTGAATTGCATTTAGCAGCCAGCACTGAGGGTCTTGCTCCAGGGGAAAAATATGCACTTTTCTATGCTGAATTAGTCAAGAAGGTAGCCGAATTAGTTGCTCAGTGGATGGCGGCGGGATTTTGTCATGCTGTGCTCAATACTGATAATATGTCGATTACTGGAGAAAGTTTTGACTATGGACCTTTTGCTTTTATCCCGACTTATAATCCTAAGTTTACCGCGGCTTATTTTGACTATTATGGTCTTTATTGTTACGGGAATCAACCGTTTATTTGCCAGGGGAATTTAGAGAAACTTCAGAAACCGCTAGTTTGTGCGATCGCTCAAACCGATCTGGATGCTGCTTTGGCAAAGTTTGGCGATTATTATAATGCAGCTTATCGACAGTTGATGCTGAATAAATTGGGATTTGAGCAGTTATCGGAGGCTGATGGTGATGAGTTGTTGCAACTGACAATTAAATTGCTGGCGGAGTCTCAAGTCGATTATCAAGGTTTCTTTTTTGAGTTGCGAAAACAGTTCGCTCCCACTTGGCGAGATGATGCGAGTCAAATTTTTAGTGAAGCGGAACCGACGGATTTCATAGCACATTGGCGGCAGTTTTATTGTCACGTTTTGCAAACTTTGTCCTCCGACGATCTGGATCGAATGGCGGAAAGGTTACGCAGGTGCAATCCCGAACAATCGCTGTTGAGACCGACGATTGAGGCGGTTTGGGAGCAAATAGCTATTGAGGATAATTGGCAACCTTTTTATGAGTTGGTTAAGCGAATTCAAGACTCGTAAAGGGAATTGGGCGTTGTTGACGGTTGATCTCAATTCCGGTTGTATCGGAATGATTTAACCGCGAAGGCGCGAAGTACGCGAAGGAAGAGAAGAGAGAGTTTAATACAGGACGATGAAGAGAGGATTTGGTATGACTGTTGATTGTTTGCTCACCACCATGGGAGCATCCCGATTTTGTAATGGCTATAGCATGACCGCAGATAATTTATTAGTGATAACCAGAGATTTACAGCCGTCATGCTTCGCCCCTAGGAATATATTTGCACTCATTGAGATGCACCCACCACAATCAACAGACAACTAACTATCGTCCACTGACTATTTGAGTTTTTCTATCTCAAATTGTGCGTCTTTGTAACCGCCGGTAAGTCCTTGATCGAGAAAGATTTTTCCGGCTTTTTCATAGTCACTAATCGCTCCTGCTTTGTCTCCTAAAGAGCGACGCACAGCGCCTCTACCGTAGTAAGCCGCAGCATAATTGGGGTTGATCCGAATTGCTTGCACATAATCGGCGATCGCACTATTGTAATTATTTAACTGTTGGTAAATCTTGGCTCGATTGGCGTAAGCTTCAGCATCGTTGGGATTGATGCCAATGGCTGAGGTAAAATCCGCGATCGCCCCCTGTGGGTCTGCCCCTCCGTTGCGAGCTAAACCCCGATTACTAAAAGCATTATAATCATTGGGATTCATTTTCACCGCTTGAGAGCAATCCTCAATTGCTTTGGGATAATCTTTTAAGTTTAAATAAGCAATGCAGCGATTGTTATAAGGAACCGCATCCTCATCGCTCAGCGCAATGGCCTGAGTGCAATCGTCAATGGCTGCTTGATGAGCCGCCAAATTTAACTGGGTACTGCACCGATTAGCATAAGCATCTGCATTCTTGGGATCGATCGCAATTACCTGAGAATAATCGGCAAAAGCTCCCTTATAATCACCCGAATGAAAGCGAGCTCTCCCCCGACTATACAAAGCTTTAGTATCTTGAGAATCGAGCTTAATTGCTTCTGTATAATCCCCAATGGCTCCCTGCAAATCTCCCCCCGCAGCGCGAGCTAATCCCCGTGAATGATAACCTTTAGCCAGTTGGGGCTGCAACCGAATCACCTCACTCAAATCTTGAATCGCCGTTTTGTAATCTTGTAAGTCCAAATAAACCACACCTCGTTCATAATAAGCATCAACATCGTTAGGTTTGAGACTCAAAACCTTAGTGTAATCCTCAAGAGCGCCTCGCTTGTCGTTAAAATCGTAGCGAGCTAAACCTCGGTTAAAATAAGCCTGAAAGTAATTAGGATCTAGAGCGATCGTCTGAGAATAATCAGCAATTGATTCCTGATACTTTTTCAAATCATAATTGGCATTAGCTCGCCGATACAAAGTCTCAGGATTGTTAGGATTGAATTTAAGTGACTGGCTAAAAGCCTCTACTGCCCCAGCAGCATCTCGATCGCGAGACTTTGCCACCCCCTGTTCGTAATATTCCCTAGCTTTCACAGGATTGGGACGATTCCAGTAATTGAACAGCAACATTAAACCTATTAGGGTGCCCAACCCAGCGAAAGCCAGCAACCAAAACCTGCTTCCCAAATTGAAAAAGGAGTTACCATAAGACCAGAATCTCGACTGAGACAGGCTGTTTTTTTGAGAATTATTTGCAGTATCGTGGCGATGTCTGATCTTGCTCAAAGCCTCCAAAACTTCCTCAGCAGATTGATAGCGCTTGCCAAATTGATGACAGACCATTTTGTCAATGATATTAGCCAAATTGTTAGAACATTGAGAGCGGTTGCGCCAGACAATTTCTCCGGTATGAGAAGGGCTTGGATCTTGCAATTTTGGCAAGTCAGTACCGGGCAATCCGGTAATAGCTTGGATAGCCATCATCCCGACTGCATAGATATCGCTGCTAAATTGTGGGTTGCCTTGAAATTGTTCGATCGGCATATAAGCCGGAGTCCCTGTCGCAATGGTTCTCGGAAATTCTGTATCATAGTCACTCAGATGAGTTGTAACTTCTTTTACCGAGCCGAAGTCAATTAAAACCAATTTTCCATCTGGTTTACGGCGGATTAAATTGGATGGATTGACATCGCGGTGAATCACTCCCTGAGAGTGGACAAAAACGAGAATTTCTAAGACTTCTTCTAGGAGGGATATCACTCGTTCTTCCGGCCAGTATTGACCAGCTACGATTTCCCTGTTTAGTGCTTGTCCCGGCACAAATTCTTCCACTAAATAGAACTGATTGCTGTCTTCAAAATATGCTAGTAAAAAGGGAATTTGATCGTGTTTTCCTAATTTTTCTAGAATTTCTGCTTCTTGTTTAAATAATCGATAAGCAGTTTTGAGAACTGTGGAAGTATTGCTGGGTGGTCGCAGTTGTTTGACTACACATTGAGGGTGGTTGGGGCGGCGAGTATCGACAGCTAAATATGTTTGTCCAAAAGCCCCAGAGCTCAGCACTTGGACTACGCGGTAACGTCCGTCTAGAAGTTGACCAACCATGTTCATATTGGTAAGGAGTAATGAAACAATTTTAGATTTGGGATTTGGGATTTGGGATTGGGAATTTGGGATTTTAAATTTATGGCTAATTTAAATCTAAAATCCCCGATCGGATAGGAATTGGTAAGGACTACAGTTAACAGTTAACTGATGAAGCATTTAGTTAAGTTGGTTAATTTGTGCTTGCGCGTCTTGAAAACCATCGCCTCTTCCTTGTTCTAGAAACAGCGTTGCAGCTTTCTGAAAATCTGCGATCGCCCCATTACGGTCTTTGAATTGGCCACGGACGAGACCTCGACTGTAGAAAGCTGTAGCATTGTTGGGGTTGAGTTTCACTGACTGTGCAAAATCTGCAACCGCTAAATTATAGTTTTTCAGTTCCGAGTAAATATTACCGCGATTGCTATAAGCAACTGAATCACTGGGATTGAGCCGAATTGATTCTGTAAAATCGGTGATGGCACCGGCCTTGTCTCCCGAAGCGTTACGAGCTAATCCTCGATTGCTGTATGCTTTGGAATTTTTCTTGTTGAGTTCGATGGTTGAACTGCAATCTTCAACGGCTTTCTGAAATTGTTTTAAATTCAGGTGAGCAATGCAGCGGTTATTATAAGCAGCTTCGTCTTTTGGATCGATGGTAATTGCTTGGGTACAATCTTCAATCGCTTTATCGTAGGTTGCTAAATTCAAGTAAGCGCTGCATCGGTTGGTATAAGCATCAGCTCGATCGGGCGCTAATTCGATCGCCTTAGTGTAATCTGTCATTGCTCCTTGATAATCTCCCACATTAAATCTCGATCGACCCCGACCATAATAAACACCAGCATCTGTGGGGCTAATTTGAATCGCTTGGGTAAAATCTGCCATCGCTCCTGTTTTGTCCCCAGCAGCCGATCGAGCCAAACCCCTGTTGCTATAAGCTTTAGTATCATTGGGATTCAAGCGAATTGCTTGGGTATAGTCTTCAATTGCCGCCGGATAGTCCGACAAATCGTAGTAAGCCAAAGCCCTTTGATAAAAAGCATCGGCATCAGTGGAATTCAGCCGGACTGCTTGGGTAAAATCTTCTAGAGCACCCTGCTTATTGCCTAGTTCCCGGCGGGTCAAACCTCGATTGTAGATGGCTTTACTGTGGCTGGGATTGAGTTTAATGGCTTGAGTATAATCCTCTATTGCTTGCTCCCGCGCCCCAAGGTCATAGCGAGCGTTAGCCCGCTTGTAGAAAGCTTCGGCATCGCTGGAATTGATGGCGAGGGCTTGGGTATAATCAGCGATCGCACCTGTTTTGTCCCCTTGCAGTGCCTTTTGTTGACCCTGGGCGAACAATTCCTGTGACCTCGCTGGATCTTGAGTCTGCCAATAGTAAATGAGTCCTGCTGTCAAGATTAAAGCGGAAAAAGTTCCAGCAATACTGAGCAGGATGATTTGACTCGGCTTCAGAGGCGGTTGACTCATAGCTGGAGTAATGGTGGTTGGTAGCGGTGGCTCAACCTTGATTTTTCGTCTGATTTTCTTGAAGTCGGCTAAAACTTCTGTGGCACCCTGATAGCGTTCCTCAAAGTCGGAGCGCACCATTTTCTCAATAATATCTGCTAAAGCTACACCACAATTTGCTCGATCGCCACCATTTATTTTCTGTTTCTGATTTTGTAAGGAAGCCAGTTCAAGAGTTGAAACTCCTGTGACAGCAACCAGAGCAATCGTACCTAGAGCATAGATATCGCTATTGTAGCGAGGGTTGCCTTCCCATTGTTCCATAGGCGTATATACTGTCTTGGCAACCACCGACTGTTTTTTCGCAACAGACCATTTAATTGAATTCGAGGAAGTTGGTAATGACAAATAACAATTAGCAATTTCCGGGCTCAGTTCCCCGTCTAAACGAAAGTCCGTTAACACCCATTTCCGATCGGACTGACGCCTAATCAGATTATCTGGTTGAATTCTGCCATGAATAAAGCCGTTCTCATGTATAAACACCAAAACTTCTAATATTTCCTCAAGCAAACCAAATATTTTCTTTTGGGTCCAAGGTTGACCGGGGATTAGTTCAGTGCTTAAAGGTTCCCCAGCAATTAATTCTTCAATTAAGTATAAACTTCGATTTTCGGCAAAATAAGCCGATAATTCGGGAATTTGGTGATGTTTTCCCAATTTTTCAATTTTTTCGGCATTTCTTTGAAAGATAGTTTGGACTGATTCAGGAATCTGCAAACTCTTACCGGGAAGTCGCATTTTTCTAACCAGGCATTGCGGAGAACCCCGACGGTGAGTATCTGCTGCCAAATAGGTGGTTCCCACCTCACTTGAGTCTGTGACTTTAATGATGCGGTAACGTCTGTCTAGAAGTTGACCAATCATGATATGCCCTCATCCCTGTTACTGATTGAATTTTCGCATAAAATCAGGATAGTTAATCAATGAGTATAGCATTAAAATTAGCATCAGTCCGATCCCCTTAGCCCTTAGACATCTCCTAAAAACACAGTCAAGAACAGGATTTATGGTCTGTTCCACAGGAATTATGGCAAAGGTCTAGGGACCAGAGAACCCCACCCTCAACTTAGAGAAGAAACAAGAAGCAAGAAGATCCAGGGGGAAATGCAATAATAAAATTGTAGGATACCTCAGACTTTCAATATAAGTAATTAAAAATGGCTGAATCATTAACAAAAGGAGGAACGATCGCTGCGATCGCCACTGCCATCGTCCCCCAACAAGGCAGTGTCGGCATTGTGCGAGTTTCCGGCTCCCAAGCTCTCAAAATTGCCGAAACTTTGTTTCGCAGTCCAGGAAAGCAAATTTGGGACTCTCACCGAATTATTTATGGCTATATCCACCATCCCCAAACTCAAGAATTAGTCGATGAAGCTTTACTATTAATTATGAAAGCACCCCGTTCTTTCACCCGGGAAGATGTGGTAGAATTTCACTGTCACGGCGGGATTATGGCGGTGCAGCAAGTCTTGCAATTGTGTTTGGAAAACGGAGCTAGATTGGCGCAACCGGGAGAGTTTTCGCTGCGAGCTTTTTTGAACGGAAGACTAGATTTAACTCAAGCAGAAAGCATCGCTGATTTGGTGGGAGCCCAATCTCCGGCTGCTGCCCAAAGTGCTTTGGCGGGGTTGCAAGGAAAATTGGCTAAGCCAATTCGTCAATTGAGAACAATTTGTTTAGATGTGTTAGCAGAAATTGAAGCAAGAATAGATTTTGAGGAAGATTTGCCGCCTTTAAATGAGGCTCAAATAGTGTTAGAAATAACTCAGGTTTTGGAGCAATTGTCAACTATTTTGGCCACAGCCGATCGCGGAGAGTTGTTGAGAAGCGGTTTGAAAGTGGCGATCGTCGGCCGCCCAAATGTGGGAAAATCCAGTTTGTTGAATGCGTGGAGTAGGAGCGATCGGGCGATCGTCACTGACTTGCCCGGTACAACGCGGGATGTGGTAGAATCCCAGTTAGTTGTCGGCCCAATTCCAGTGCAGGTGCTAGACACTGCGGGAATTCGGGAAACGGAAGACAAAGTAGAAAAGATCGGAGTTGAGCGATCGCGCGCCGCAGCAAAGCAAGCCGATCTAGTATTATTGACAATAGACGCACAATCGGGATGGACAGAAGCAGACTCAGAAATTTACGAACAAGTAAAACACCGCCCACTAATCATCATCCTCAACAAAATCGACCTAGTAAAAACCACCCCAAAACTACCATTTTCCTCTGAAAATCACCGAATAGTCACCACCGCCGCCGCCCTAGATCGAGGCATAGAAGACTTAGAAACCGCCATCTTAGATGCCGTCAACAGCGACAACTTGCAAGCAGAAAACCTAGACTTAGCAATTAATCAGCGGCAAGCAGCAGCCATCACCAAAGCCAAATTTTGTATAGAACAATGCTTAGTTACGATTAGAGATAAATTGCCCTTAGATTTCTGGACAATAGACTTGCGTGGTGCAATTCAAGCCCTAGGAGAAGTGACGGGAGAGGAAGTGACAGAATCAGTATTAGATAGAATCTTCAGTAGATTTTGTATTGGGAAATAAGCAGAGACTGCCAGAAACCGGGTTTTTTACCAAAATGTTTCATTCCCATGCAGATTCAACGAAAAACCCGGTTTCTTTGGCGGAGTCCATCCGAGACTCAGAAACCGGGTTTTTTACCAAAATACTTCATTCCCAACCATAATTTTCATGAAAAACCCGGTTTCTTTGGCGGAGTCATTCAGCCCTGTAATTGTGACTGTGGCGTGCAAGACTGTAAAAGGGCGATCGTAGTTTTGGCAAATTCACCAAATTTTGCCTCCTAGGGTGATGTGATAGAAACCTGCTCGACCATTTTAAAAATATTAATTTTTGAAACCCTTGCTCTCATTGAATCTCAGCCTATATTTTCTCCTTCTCAATTGCGCATTTGAGAGGCAACCTAAGCCAATATCGACGCACCTCGCTGAATCTCTGAAACCCCTATAATTTCGTTGAGGTGCGTCGATGCCAAGTGGGGATTGGGTTTGAGGGCTATGGTTTGCTCATTTTTGTGATATCGTTTCCGGCTGCATCGGAATGATTTAACCGCAGAGAACACAGAGGACACAGAGGGAGAGAATAGAGATCTGAATCATTCAGATGCTACCGGATTTGATATGATTCATCTATGCTATATTTGGGAGGTGCGTCGATTTGATGGCTGAATCCCGCTCTGGGTATGGTCTCTGCGCCGAACTCTCCCTACTCGCTAGGGAAACTAATTGAATGGAAACTAATTTACCCTGACTATTTTCCAAGTCAGGGTAATTTTTTGATTCCTATTTTTTCCCAAAAAATATATAGTTTTTCTCAGTTAGGTGGGTACTAGGTAATATCAAATCCGTTGACATCGGAATTATTATTTCTCTCTTCTCTTTCTCTGTGTCCTCTGTGTCCTAGTAAGGTTTAATCATTCCGATACAACCGGAATTAATATAATGGGTAATGGGGCATGGGGAACCCCCCCCTGCCCCCCCCTAGGGGGGATCGGAAATGGGGGAAGGGCATAGAGCATTACCAATTACCAATTACCAATTACCAATTACCTATTACCAATTACCAATTACCAATTACCTATTACCCATTACCCATTACCAATTACCAATTACCAATTACCCATTACCAATTACCAATTACCTATTACCCATCACATACTTATGTATTTTCCCACTCATCTACTTAACAACTAACATCAAGATCTAGGCCTACCCAAAGTAGTAATATAAACCACTGCTTCATCAGCGGGAATTCCCAAAACCTCATTTACCTTATCATCAAAAAATCCGGCAATCCCACTCACACCCAAACGCAATTGAATCGCCGCCAAATTCAGCCGCTGGCCCAAATGACCCGCATCCATGTGCAAATAACGGTAAACGCGATCGCCATATTTAGCCACCGCCTTCTTCAAATCCGCCGTATGAAACAACAAAACCGCCGCATCTCTTCCTAATTCTTGGCCCAAGCACAAATAGTGCAACTCCCTACGGAAATTCTTAAACCTAATTTGGCGCAACTCTTGAGCTTTCGGAGCATAATAATAACAGCCTTCTTCCAGACCATTCACGGCAGAAACTGCTACAAAAGTCTCGATTAAACTCAAATCGAAATAGTCAGGATAACCGTCTAATCCTTGGTCAGTGTAGTGGTGTGGCTGATAAGTAAAATCCAGCAGGGCTAGCAGTTCTGCCAAGCTCAAGGAAGCACCTGTATAGGAACGAGTAGAACGCCGTTTCAGAATTGTATTCTCTAAATTATCTAAGTGAAATCCCCAACTGATCGAAGGAGTCACCGTCGATACTTTAGTACAAAATGGGAAGTTATATTTATCTTCTATTCCCTCTTCAATTTCATTGAGTTTCCACCCATCCGTACCTGTCGTATCTGAATCCAACTGTGTAGCTTGATGGAGGTATTCTAGCAGTTGACCTTCCGGAATGTGCGGATAATCTGTGGTGCTTTTTCCAGGTAAAGCTGTTCTGAATCTGGGCAAGTTTTGGTTGATATCTAGCAAGTCCGCTAAAGCCACTACACAGATTGCTCCTTCTTGCTTGGAGTCGATGTAAAGCAATTGATTGATGGCTTCATCTGCGAATCCTCCTATCAGGTGAGGTCGGTAATCATTCAGTGCCGCAGCCAATTCAATGTTGCTCAATAAATGACCTGTATCTAGGAAAATTCGTCTATAAGCTCGGTCTTCGTAGCGCCAAGAAGAACGGAAAAAGACATTGGTAATTGCCAGTGCCAATTTGGTATCTTCTAAGGCTGGCGACCAAAAACAAGCCGCTTGCAGAGCCAGCCAAACTTCGCTATCCCAAAAGTGGACTAGGGAATGAGTTCTCGCTTGATAATTGTAAAGTCCGGCTGGCAAATACTTAGTGCCACGGGAGATTAAATAAACCTCTGCGGGGTAAAGCCCCCCAGCCGACGGTGCCGATCGCAAATACAGCGGGCTCCCATCCATGGTGGACACTTTGGCCGTCAAACCGTAGCTGCACAACAGGAAGTTGGACAATCGATACCACCAACTGCTATCAGAATCTGCCGGGGACTCCTGTGAAGTCTCTTTGAGATAGGGCTTGAGGTCAAAATATGCTCCTATTTTATATTCTTTGAAAGGAACAGGTTGCTCTTCCCAGTCTAGCTGTCTGCTTTTGGCAGCAATGGTTTCAGGGTCATATTTTGTCCGTTGGTGGTAGTGCTGAGCAATGGATACTGGAGTTTCTGGCATAGTCAGAGTCGGAGCCTCTTTGGTTGCTAATTTGATCTTGACATTACAAACTACTTACTAGCAGCGGATAAATGGACAAATATAAAAAAAATCTTAGAAAAAATGCGATCGTTGTTACACAAGCTTAACATAAGGGAATCCATAAGTATAAATACGCAGACTAACATCTATTAATTATTCTAATGGATGGGCAGCACTAGCTGTAGTCATAGAGGGGTAAAAATGCAAAAGCTAAGCGCTAAGGAATTGCTGGCTCAGTATTCTGAGGGCAAGCGAAACTTTGACGCCGTAGATTTAAGTGAAAATAACTTGTTTCAAGCTGATTTGCAAGAAATCAATCTTTCTGGCAGCGACTTGAGGCAAATTTATTTACCCTACGGAAATCTGACTCAAGCTAATTTTTCTCAAACTCAGTTTCAAGATGCTGAATTGGGTGACACTCAACTTTATCAAGCCAATTTGTCTGAAGCGAACTTGTCTGGTGCTAATTTGTCAAGAGCTAATTTGCGCCACGCGAATTTGCAAGGTGCGAATTTACAGAAAGCTAATTTGCAAGGTGCGAATTTGTACAATGCAGATTTGAGTTATGCAGATTTGAGAAATGCTGATTTAAGCAGAACTAATTTGGAAAATGCCAAATTCACCAAAGCTCAATTAGCTGGGTGTAATTTATTTCGATCGCGTTTGGGAGATTTATCTGATGCTGAGTGCGATCGCACTACCATCGGCCCGGAAGGATATTAACCTGTTTGAGGTAACAAGGGCGATCGGGGGTGCATCTGTATTTGGCAAATATATTCGTACGATGCTCTAGCCCTTACCAAATCCGGCTGCTCCTGGCGATCGCCCCCGATCGCTCTAAATTTCATAGATTTCTAATGGTAAATTATCGGGGTCCCGAAAAAAGGTAAACTGCTTTCCTGTAATCTCGTCGATGCGAATTTCTTCCACATCGATATTGTGAGATTTTAAATCAGCAATAGATTGTTTGATATCCTCAACTGCAAAAGCTAAATGCCTTAAACCGCAAGCTTCAGGATTGTTGACCCTTGCAGGAGGATGAGAAAAGGAAAAAAGCTCGATCGCCCCGCCGTTTCCCAATTGCAAATCTAGCTTGTAGGAATTTCTCTCGGCTCGGAAGGTTTCTTGGATGATGGAACACCCCAATACTTCTACATAAAATTTCTTAGAGGCTTCGTAATCAGAGCAAATAATCGCCACATGATGTATACCCGTGATTTTCATAGTTAAAAAATTAGCAGATCGCCTGTTTAAGATACCACAGCATTTACCATTATATTTGACCTTAACAACCTGCGACCTCACCCATCCCAAATTAAGAGCGATCGCCTTTTATTTTCTCTACTATAAATTTTAATCCATAAATTTTTATATAAATAGGTACGAATTTTGATAAGATTAAAGGTTTGCAGTCAATTACAATATTTTTACCGCAGGAGACAACTACTATGGCCCGTATGTATTACGACACCGACGCTAACCTAGACCTATTAGCCAACAAAACCATTGCGATTGTCGGTTATGGCTCCCAAGGACACGCCCACGCCCTCAACCTCAAAGACAGTGGCATGAACGTGATTGTCGGCTTGTATCCCGGTAGCAAATCGGCAGCCAAAGCCACAGCAGCGGGTTTAACGGTTCACCCAGTAGACAAAGCAGCAGCCGCCGCTGACTTCATCATGATTTTGTTGCCAGATGAAGTACAAAAAACCGTTTACAAAGAACACATTGAACCCCATCTTTCCGCCGGAAAAGTTCTTGCCTTTGCCCACGGTTTTAACATTCACTTCGGTCAAGTTGTGCCCCCAGCCGATGTAGACGTAGTAATGGTTGCTCCCAAAGGCCCCGGACACTTGGTGCGACGGACTTACGAACAGGGAGAAGGTGTTCCTAGCTTGTTTGCTATCTATCAAGATGCTTCTGGTCAAGCGCGCGATCGGGCAATGGCCTATGCTAAAGGTATCGGCGGCACCAGAGCAGGCATCCTCGAAACCAGCTTCCGCGAAGAAACCGAAACCGATCTTTTTGGCGAACAAGTAGTTTTGTGCGGTGGTTTAAGCGCCCTGATCAAAGCTGGATTTGAAACCTTAGTTGACGCCGGATACCAACCAGAATTAGCTTATTTTGAATGCTTGCATGAAGTCAAACTGATAGTTGACTTAGTAGTGGAAGGAGGACTTGCCAAAATGCGCGATAGCATCTCCAACACCGCAGAATACGGCGACTTGACTCGTGGTCCCCGCATCGTCACCGATCAAACCCGCGCTGAAATGCGGAAAATTCTCAGCGAAATTCAATCTGGCCAATTTGCCCGCGAATTCGTTCTGGAAAACCAAGCTGGCAAACCAGGATTTACTTCTATGCGCCGTCAGGAAGCAGAACATCCTATCGAAGAAGTCGGCAAAGATTTGCGCGCCATGTTTAGCTGGTTGAAAAAGCACTAAAATGTGAAAGATTAGGGGCATCAGTTATAGGTTGTTAGTTAGTTATTCTGGGTTATTTGTTATCTATCGTTTGTGATTAGTTAGTTATTATAATAACAAATAACTAATAACCAATAACAACTAACCAATAACTAATAACCTATAACCTAGCCCCAATCCCTCTGCTCCCTAGCTCCGTAAGGATGTCTCACTGAATCCCAGTTAATATAAATCCTGTTTTGTCCTCAACGGTTGGGACTAGGGCTTTTTTGCAGTTGCTCGATATCCCGTTGTCTTTGCTGGTTGAAATCCTTGGGTTTCAGCCATGATGGCCATAACCCAACTACGAATTTTCGACTTGTCACGCTGGCATCCCTTGCGGGTTTGGGGAGAAAAGTCCAACTGTCACCGTAGATGATAAACAGTGCTGTTACCAATAGTAACAGCGGGATGAAGTTTCTTTTAGCCATAGCAATTTTGGAGTAGACTTTTTCAAAGTGCTTGATATATATATTTTGCCCTTTAACAGCCAGAAAATATCACTAGGGTGTGACTGCCCAGTTAAAAATTATGTTTTCTAAGTTAAAACTGAGAAACTCGATCCTGATTGGATACCTTTTACCAATTATTTCTTTGATAGTATTAAGCCTATTTACATATAAGATGGCAATGCGGAGAGAACAATTTTCGGCAACTGTCAGGCGTTCTCAAAATACTATTATCAGCGCCGAAAATTTAAATAATGGTTTCTCTAGAATGCTCAGAAATGTGAGGGGAGCGGTGCTGTTTCCCGAAGATAAAAGCTACATGACCAGCTATGAAGCTGGATGGAATACTTATTTAATTTCCTCAGCAGAATTAGAAACTATGCTGACGAATCCTCATGATAAAGAAGAATTGGAGCGCGTAAAATCGGCAATAAAACAACTGGATACTAATTCTAGACAAGTATTTGATTTGTTAAAAAAAGGTGACAATATATCTGCTAAAAATATCACAGCTTCCCTGAGATCAAAAGAAATTGAATCAGCACAAGAACAGCTAATGGCAGAACAACAAGCATTTTTAGGCGCAGCATACAAAGCAGAACAAGACGAGACTAAGTGGCTGTTTACTATCATTGTCATCGGTACTGCTTTGTCTGCATTGACTTCTTTGAGGCTGGGTTTTGTCATCGCCTCTAAAATTGTCAGAATTATCGATCTAACAGCCGTGGCGATCGCCGATTCTGCGGTGGAAATTGTCGCTACAGTCGAACAGCAAGAAGCCATTGCCACTCAGCAGTCAGCCGCAGTCAATCAAACCAGTGTGACAATGGAAGAGTTGGGGGCATCCTCCAAAACTACGGCGGAGCAAGCAGAATCAGCAGTAACCGGAGCACTTAAAGCATTAAATTTAGCTGAAGGAGGAACCGAAGCAGTAATCCGTACTTTAGAAGGAATGACTCTATTAAAAGAAAAAGTAGAAGCGATCGCAGCCCAAATTCTCCAATTAAACGCCCAAACTAAACAAATTGCAAATATTGCCTATTTAGTCAGCGAATTTGCCAGCCAAACGAATATGCTAGCCCTAAATGCAGCAGTAGAAGCCGTCCGCGCCGGCGAAAACGGTAGAGGTTTTGCAGTGATTGCAGGAGAAATTAGATTGTTAGCCGATCGCAGCAAAGAATCAGCCGAAAACATCAACAACCTCGTCACGGATATTCAAAAAGCGATCAATACTACAGCGAAAGTAACATCAGAAGGCACGCAAACCGTAGATGAAGGAATGCAGTTAGCTCAAGGTACAGCCAAAGCCTTCAGCGATGTAGCAAATGCCATCAACAACATTGCAGTTAGCACTCAACAAATTTCTTTGACAGCACAGCAACAAGCATTAGCAGTGGAGCAAGTAGTGGAAGCCATGAGACAAATTAATCAAGGTTCTACACAAACATCCAGTGGGGTTGCTCACACCAAATTTACCACTCAAAATCTTAACCAAGCCGCGCAAAATCTCAAACAGTATTTTTAGTTATTGGTTATTGGTTATTGGTTATTGGTTATTGGTTATATCAATTCCGGTTGTATCGGAATGATTTAACCGCGAAGGCGCAAAGGACGCGAAGGAAGAGAAGAGAGAGTTTCATACAGGACGATGAAGAGAGGATTTTATATTATTGGTTATTTGTTATATCAAATCCTCTGGGAGCATCCCGACTTTGCATAGGCGAAGCATGACCGCAGACAATTTATTAGTGATAACCAGAGATTTACAGCGGTCATGCTTCGCCCCTACGAATATATTTGTAAAGCAGCAGTTCCCTAGGCCCTATTTATTCTGCTCCATAAAACTTTTTACAATTGCATTCGCTTCCGGGGGAATCTCTGTCACCAATCGCACCGGAAGTGCTGGTGTAGAAGCAAATTGGGCATAATCTGGTGTTAAAAAAACTGCATACTTATCAGCATCCGCCGTCATTTGAGCAGCCATCGCCAAACTTACAGCTTTAATATAGTTGCGAATACTAACAGCTTTTTCCCCGACTACTTCATCACCGGTAATCACTGTACTCGGCTTACCAACTTGATCTAAAGTTGTACTGGGGTCTTTCACACTTAAATGCGTTGCGCCCACAAACCCAACTAGCCATTTGGGAGATGGGATTTGGGGAAATCCGACAATTTGTTCGACTAACGCCGGAGTAGTTTTATCAGCAGAAGCAGCAACTATTAAGGTGGGAATTTCTATCTTACTTAAACCTGTTTCTCCAAATAACAAAGAAGTCGTAGGATTCATGGCGATCGCCCTTTTAATTCTGGGATCGCGCAATTGATAACGTTCCTCTGGTAATCCGGCGGCCGCGCACTGAATGCCTTCGCCCAAACTTAAAGTAATCAAATCCGCCTGACACCGCTGTTTAAGACGGCCCAATTGCATCTCGGCCCCGGCTAAGGACAAAGCAGTTGCGCCACCGAAGGAATATCCAATTACCATGGATTTGTCGATCGCAATTTTACCCTGCAAATTAACATCGGTTTTGTTCAATTTGGCCAATTCATCGAGGACAAAACTGATATCCTTGGGACGATTCAAAAACTCTTGAGGAGCAATCAATCGCGATTGACCGACAATTGCAGCATTAGTGTTAGCCTCGTTGCTTCCCGGATGTTCCAAAGCAGCCACTATATAGCCGTGAGATGCTAAATGTTCGGCTAAGTAGCGCAAATCGGTACGCACAGAACCTAAACCATGAGAAAACACGATCGTCGGTTTGTCGGCTGTCGCGGCTTTCGACCAATACAGGTCAACGGGAATACGCCGATCGCGCGCGGTATCATTTAAATCTAGCTTGAGTACCTGCACTGCATTCGGGCCAGCTTGACTGGCATCAAAGGGCAGATTCAGCGCTGCTTTATTGGCCCCTAACTGAGGTGCGATGGCCGCCATAAACCGTTGAGTTTGCCAGAAACCAGTATTCAAATTGGCCAACACCGCAAAAGCGCGATCGAGATCCACTACTACCCGTCGCCCCGGATAATTTTCAATAAAACTCAATACCGACAAACCTTCAGGCTTATTTGCTCCCAAAACTAACGCTGCTCGTAGTGCTTCGACACCCGCACCGTCGCGCCTAGGTATGACAGTGGTGAGATCAGCGAGAATCGCAGTACCAACGCGAGTATTCAGCAAGCTGCTGAGCCCCACGATATTCAGGGGAATTTTGGCTTTGAGAGCTCCAAAGATTTGACTCCTTTGTTCCGAGGAGAGGAGATTGGCGTAACTTTGAAGGCCATCCGGGACTTTTCCGGTTTCCACAAGGGATCGCAAATCCGCCACCGATATGGAAGATTCTAAAAAACCTTTACGAACCACAACCGTTTCGGCCGCTTGTGCCGGGGCAAAAGTGCCACTGAAAGTGCTCATGGCGATAATGCTAATCATACTTGCCAGGGACGACAACCACTTACATCCTAATTTGTTGCTCATTTTTACTCGCTCGTAATTGTTAATAATATATCTACAATCAGAATACTCTCAAAACTTTTCTGATTCTGGCAAAAGATCGCTTTTGCTCGATCGAACCCGAGAGCGCCACCCCTGCAACTGTAGCAATCGTAAAATGAAATTTTTCCTTACAGACTTTACCTACTAACATTTCTACGACCACAGTAAAATCTGGGAGCATCCCGATTTTGTACGATGGTCTAGCATGACCGCTGTAAATCTCTCGTTATCACTAATAAATTTTCTGCGGTCATGCGAAAGCCCCTAGGAATATATTTGCACTCATTGAGATGCACCTTAAAATCTTTCCTCTAAATCTCAAACTCACATAAAATTTATACTTATTATACTTAAGTAATACTTTTTGAGATATACTCTTGGCTGCTACTGTCAATATAAGTTATAGTTGATACTCCCAGCTTACTTGGCCGGTCTGACTCAGGTAAGATAACAAGCTCGATCGTACACGTCTCACAGTCACCACTTTAACAGCTATGCAAATACTTCCGGGCTACCGCATCAGCGCCTCAATTTCTGAAGGCTTCAATACCAGCGTCTACCGCGGCATTAGAAACTCAGACGAACAACCAGTAATCATCAAAATTCTCAAGGCAGAATTTCCCACCCTAGAACAAATTACCCGCTTAAAACACGAATATAAAATCACTCAAAATTTGCACATTGAAGGTATAGTCAAAGCCTACAGCCTCGAAACATATCAAAACCGAATAGCTCTGATTTTAGAAGACTTTGGCGGAGATGTCCTCAGCCATTCAACAAAACTTAATTTACCAGCCTTTCTAAAGATCGCCGTTCAACTAGCATCAACACTCAAATCGCTGCACAGAAACAGCATCATTCACAAAGACATAAAACCATCCAATATTATCATCAATTCAGCCACAGGAACCGTCAAGATTACCGACTTCAGCGTTGCTTCCCGCCTCAGAAAAGAAAACCCGCAACTCAACAACATCAACTTAGTAGAAGGTACTGTCGCTTATATGTCTCCCGAACAAACCGGGAGAATGAATCGCACCTTAGATTATCGCACAGACTT
Organism: Microcoleus sp.; assembly: GCF_041354475.1. Taxonomy (NCBI): domain Bacteria; kingdom Bacillati; phylum Cyanobacteriota; class Cyanophyceae; order Oscillatoriales; family Microcoleaceae; genus Microcoleus; species Microcoleus sp. The sequence goes on along the minus strand of NZ_JBGJZU010000031.1, from coordinate 9,559 downwards.
TTATTCCCTAGGTGTCACATTTTACGAAATGCTGACAGGTAAATTACCTTTTAACAACAGCGATATTTTAGAAATTGTCCACTGTCACATCGCCAAACAAGCCATACCGCCCGAAAAATTAAATCCAGAGATTCCTCAAGTTATTTCCGATATTGTCATGAAGCTGTTAGAGAAAAATGCTGAAGATAGGTATCAAACTGCCCAAGGGCTGAAAGCCGATTTAGAAAATTGTTTTAATTCACTACAACAGGTTGGAGAAATTGTCAACTTTACACCGGGACAATTAGATAGATCGGGACAATTATTAATCCCTCAAAAACTCTACGGGCGGGAAGCAGAAGTCGAGCGGCTGCTAGCTGCTTTTGACAGAGTTAGCGATACTCCGCAACAGCCAATAACTCAGAATGAGAATTCAGAACCAGCCTTAAAAATCGGATCGGGTAGAAGCGAAATCCTATTAGTTTCCGGTTACTCCGGCATTGGCAAAACCGCGATAGTCAATGAAATTTACAAGCCGATCGTCCGGCAGCGAGGTTATTTTGTCAAGGGCAAATTCGACCAATTTAAGCGCGACATTCCTTATGCAGCTTTGATTCAAGCTTTTCAGTCTTTAATCTGGCAGTTACTGACAGAAAATACAGACAAACTGGAAAATTGGCGAGAAAAAATATCAGCAGCTTTGGGCGAGCAAGGTAAGGTAATTGCTGGGGTAATTCCTGAAGTTGAGCTAATTATTGGCAAACAGCCAGAAGTACCGCAACTAGGGCCGGCAGAAACTCAAAATCGCTTTAACCAAATCTTCAAAAAATTTATCAGCGTCTTTACTACGAAAGAACATCCCCTCGCCATCTTTTTAGACGATTTGCAGTGGGCAGATGTCGCATCGCTGAATTTAATGCAACTGCTGGTTAGCGATGCTGAAAGCCTACATTTGCTGTTGATTGGAGCATATCGCGATAACGAAGTTTCTCCGACTCATCCGCTGGTGCACGCGATCGCCGAAATAGAAAAAACAGGCACTCCTATTCACAATATTGTCCTGCAACCGTTAGATTTTCGCAATGTCAACGAGTTAATAACTGATACTATCGGCATCTCTCAAAATGACGCTGAAACACGAGAATTATCTCGTTTCCAGGCAGAGACTGGTAACGCAGAAACCGGAGGCTATGCCTCCAGAATTGACGAGGCTGAGCCTCTATATCTTCATTCCCAGGCTGAGCTTGGGAACGAGAAAAAAGTGAAGCTACTAGCTGAGTTGATCTTTAATAAAACTGGTGGAAATCCATTTTTCTTAACGCAACTCCTGCAAGCACTGTATCAAGAAAAACTGTTAAGATTTGAATTTGACAGCGGCAATTGGCAGTGGAATTTAGAGGAAATTCAGGCGATCGGAATTACCGACAAAAACGTAGTAGAACTAATAGCCAGTCGCATCGAAAAACTGCCGGAAACGACTCAACAAATTTTAAAATTGGCTGCTTGCATCGGCAACATATTTACTCTAGATGTTTTGTCTGTTGTCAGCAAAGAATCACCTACTGTGACAGCTAGCGAACTCTGGCCCGCACTGCAAAGCGGATTAGTCCTCCCCTTGAACGATGCTTACAAAATCCCCTTAGTTGGAGACTGGGAATTGGGTGATTTCCGGCTGCTTGCTGATTCGCGATCGCAAATTTCCTACAAATTCCTGCACGATAGAGTACAGCAAGCAGCTTACTCTCTCATCCCCGACAGCGACAAGAAAGCAACTCACCTAAAAATCGGTCAACTGCTGCTACAAAATGGCGGACACAGTTCGACTTCGCTCACTGACCGCGGGGGTGCCGCCCCTACGGCATCTGAGCTCGCAGAAAATGTCTTTGATATTGTCAACCAACTGAATATCGGCGTTGAATTCATCACCGAAAAAACAGAAAAAGATGAACTGGCAAAACTCAATCTCATAGCTGGCAAAAAAGCCAAAGCATCAAACGCTTACGAAGCCGCTGTCAGGTATTTGAATGCGGGTTTAGAATTGTTGGCGGCTGATAGTTGGCAGACTGATTATCAGTTGACGCTGAATCTTTATGTAGCAGCAACCGAAGCAGAATATCTCAATACTAACTTTGAGCGATCGCAATATTTAGCCGATGTCGTTTTGCAACAAGCTGTTAGCGTACTCGACAAAATTAAGGTCTACGAAATCCAAATCCAGTCTTATATGTCTCAAAACCAGATGCTAAAAGCCATCGATACTGGTTTAATAGCGTTGGAAATATTAGGATTTTCCCTGTCTGAAATCCCCTCAGAGGGGCTGGCTGGAATCAAGTTACCTCAGCTTGAGGAACTAGACAGCATTCCGATAATGACTGATGAATATCAGTTAGCTACAATGCGGATACTTTCGGTTATTCTTACTTCTGCTTTTGCTGGAAAACCAGAATTATTCCCGCAGATCATCTTTACAATGGTGGATCTTTGTATTAAATACGGTCCTTCAGCCCTTGGGGCGATCGCCTATAGTTGGTATGGCTTGCTGTTGGCTGGGGCAGTAGGAGAGATAGAAGCGGGATATCATTCTGGAAAGCTAGCATTGAAGTTATTGGATCAATTCAATGCTAAAGAATTCAAGTGCAAAATCTACCACTTATTTAACACTTTTGTCCGCCACTGGAAAGAACACGCTAGAGAAACAATTCCACCTTTAATGGAGGCGATTCAAAGCGGTTTAGAAACAGGAGATTTAGAATTTAGCAGTTATAATGCTTTGAACTGTTGTTCTTGCCCATTTTTGATTGGTGAACCTCTGGAAAATGTCAATGTTAAACAAATAAAGTACCTCGAATTATCGCTCAAACTCAAACAAAATATATCGAGTGAATTGCTATCGATTTGGGGACAAATTATTTTAAACCTGATCGGGAAATCCGAGAGCAAATCTCAGTTAATAGGTGACAGATTTAATGAAGTCGAAAGCTTGCCTCGGTTGCAAGCCACTAACAATTATATGTCACTTTTTACAGTTTATTTTGCTAAAATGCTGCTTTCTTACTTGTTTAAAGAATCGGAGCAAGCCCTGGCTAGCGCATCTTTAGCAGCAGAATATGCAAAAGCAGCAGTTGGCTTCATGATGATTGGTACCCACAATCTTTACTATTCCCTAGCACTCCTGGCTCTGTACCCAACTGCTGAAAGTGAAAAACAACAACAATACTTAATGCAAGTGGTGGCGAACCAAGAAAAAATGCAAAAATGGGCGCACCATGCCCCCATGAATTATCAGCACAAGTATGACCTGGTTGAAGCAGAAACAGCCAGGATTTTGGGTAAAAATTGGGTAGCAACAGAGTATTATGACCGAGCTATTGAAGGAGCAAAAGAGCAGGGATACCTCCAAGAAGAAGCCCTAGCCAACGAACTAGCAGCCGAGTTTTATTACTCTTGCAATAAAGATAAAATTGCTCTAGTTTATCTCACAGAAGCCTACTACGGTTATATCCGCTGGGGAGCGATCGCCAAAGTTAAAGATTTAGAAGCCAGATATCCGCAATTAGTTGCCCAAACCCTCAACCAACCACCTAAAAGTAGCAATGTCAGTGCGATCGCTACGACAACTACTACTAATAGCAGTTTGGGAAATGCCTTAGATGTAGGTACTTTTATCAAAGCATCTCAAGCCATTACCAGCGAAATTGTATTGGACAAATTGCTAGCTAGCTTAATCACAATATTGTTAGAGAATGCCGCCGCTCAAAAAGCAGTGTTGATGCTGTTCAAAGGAACTCGGCTATTGATAGAAGCCACCTGCACCGCCGAACAACAAGAAGCGACTGTTTTGCAATCTCTTCCTGTGGAAAACAGCCAGGATTTGCCAATTTCTGCTGTTAACTATGTCGCCCGAACCCATCAAAATTTGGTTTTGCACGATGCGACATCCGAGACTTTATTTAACACAGATGCGTACATTGTCAGCCATAAACCAAAATCAATTTTGTGTGCGCCTATCGTCAATAAAGGTCATCTTACGGGCATAATTTACCTCGAAAATAACTTGGCTGCGGGTGCATTTACTGCTGAGAGATTGCAAATTTTAAATTTGTTAACTGTGCAAGTTGCAATTGCTGTAGAAAATGCCCAACTCTACGCCAGAGAGCAAGAAAAATCCCAGCTACTCGAGCAATCTTTGCACAAATTGCAGCAAACTCAAGCTCAACTCGTGCAAACCGAAAAAATCTCTAGTTTGGGACAGTTGGTAGCAGGAGTTGCTCACGAAGTCAATAACCCTGTTGGCTTTATTTCTGGCAATCTCCACTACGCCGTCGCAAATATTAATGACTTGATTAATTTTGTGAATCTTTATCAGGAACACTATCCGAATCCAGTAGCGGAAATTGTCGAAGCAGCCGCCGAAATCAATCTCGATTATCTGATCGCAGATTTGCCGAAAATGCTGGCTTCGATGAAGCTAGGAACCGATCGCATTCGCGAGATCATGCAATCGCTGCGGAACTTTTCGCGAATTGACGGTACTGAGAAAAAAGCAGCCGACATTCACGCTGGAATTGACAGCACGTTGATGATTTTGCAGCACCGCTTGAAAGCTCAACCCGATCGCCCCGCAATTCAAGTTATTAAAAAATACGGCGATTTGCCCTTAGTTAAATGTTACAGCGGACAACTGAATCAGGTATTTATGAATTTGCTGGGAAATGCGATCGATGCTTTGAATGAATCTAATGCCGATCGCACTTATGATGAGATAGAAAGTTGCCCCAATACGATCGAGATTCGCACTTGTATTCAGGAAGGTACGACACTCGCCATCTCAATTATTGACAATGGGTGTGGGATGACACCAGAAGTGCGATCGAAATTGCTGGAACCATTCTTTACCACAAAACCAGCCGGAAAGGGTACCGGATTGGGATTATCTATTTCGCACTCGATTGTCGCCGAAAAGCACGGAGGCACACTTAAATGTAACTCAACACCGGGAGCAGGAAGCGAGTTTGTAATTGAAATTCCGATCTCTGACTCGATTAGTTAAATCGTTTCCGGCTGCGCCGGAATGATATAGAGGATACGGCACTGCCGTTTCCCTGCCGCCGCAAATAATACCGTAGGGACACGACACTGTCCATTGGTGTCAACTTAACGTCAAACCGATAGTCCGACAGGGGTTTAAACCCCTGTCTCAAAGCTAAAGTCCTCTAAAAGAGGACTAATGAGTTGAGATTCTTCTCTTCAGTCCTCTTTGAGAGGACTTTCGCTATTAGACAGGGGTTTCAACCCCTGGCGGACTTGATGAATGACTAACGGACTTGGCGGGCTGACAGCTTAAGTTGACACCAATGGACACTGTCGTGTCCTAATTTCAGCAACTAACAATTCCAAGGCTAACGGATTTGATATTAAAACTCACTTAAAATCCAAAACCGGGAAAGGTTTCGCCGCTTCCATCTGCGCCGCCAAAGCAATTAAAGTAGCTTCCGCCGCTGGCCGGCCGATAATTTGAATCCCCACAGGCAAACCGTTACTATCTAAAATAGCCGGAAGTGCGATCGCCGGTTGGCCACTAGCATTAAACGGTGGACAAGGAGCAATCCAATTAATAATATTAGCCAAAGTTTCTTCACAACTCAAATCCGCCCACTCACCAATCTGAATCGGCGAGTGCATATAAGTGGGCAAAACTAACACATCAAATTTTTCAAAGAATCCCACAATCCGCCGTGAAACTACCTGGATTTGATGCACCGCCCGCAAATATTCCCCAGCCGAAATAGATCTTTCCAACAACCAGCGATTCATCGGTTGCAAAACAGAGGCTGGAATGCCACTTGCAGCCGCTCCAGTCTGCCAAATGGCTGTAAACGGCTCGATCAAACCCGTAAAATCCGGGCATCCAGGTTCCAGATCGTGACCTAAATCAGTGAGTAATTTTACGGTATCGAGTACGGCTTGTTGACAGACATCCGCAGCCTCGCCCACAGGGAAAACAGAGGTGGAAAAAGCAATTCGCAATTTGCCTAACTTTTGACTTGCTGACTCTAAAAATGTGGGATTTGGATCTGGAAGCCAATAAGGATCGCCGGTGGTGTAGCCAGACATGACATCCAAAAGGGCGGCTGCATCTGCGACTGTGCGGGCTAGAGGGCCATTGGCAGAAATGCCACTGAGATAATCTCCGACAGGGGCCCAGGAAACTCGTCCTCGCGAGGGTTTAATGCCCACTAAACCGCAGCAGGAAGCTGGACCTCGAACTGAACCGCCGCCGTCTGAACCTTGGGCGATCGCGCATAAACCTGCTGCTACCGCCGCCGCTGAACCCCCACTGGAACCTCCTGGCGTGTAGTCTCGGTTCCAGGGATTGCGCGCTGGGCGGAAACCTGGGGGTTCGGTGTAAGGTAATGAGCCAATTTGAGAGGTTGCTGTTTTGCCGAGAATGTTAAATCCGGCTGCTTTGATGCGCCATACTACTGATTCGTCGTAGGCTGAGATATTATCGATAAGAGCCTGGGTGCCATAGGTACAGGGAATACCGGTAACAGGTGTCAAGTCTTTGATGGCGATCGGCACTCCGAAGAAAGGTGGTAATTCTTCTGATTTGTTGAAGCCAGCTAGTTGTTCGGTTTGAGCTTTGGCTAGGGCTTGAGCGCGATCGGCTGTGACTGTAAAATAACTGCCTAGTTTGGGGTTTAGGCGATCGATCCTTTCTAAGTAAACATTGACAAGTTCCAGGGGGGACACCTCTCGATCGCGGATCGACTTCGCCAATTCCAGAGCAGGAGTAAAAGCCACATCAACAGAATCCATCATATTCCCATCCTTTCAATACAAATATCGGTAATAATTTATACTGCGGGCGCAGTTACAACTCTAGACCTAAAAAAAATTCTCAACAGACTCAAAAAATCTATTGTTTATCCTATACCGATCGCGATCGGTATAGGATGTAGCGAATAAAATTTCCGTTGGGATAACGCTGTTTTGCTCCCTCTTGAGATAGACTAATATGAAAAGTTAAGCTTTTGTGTAAGACACGCACAATCGCGTTTAACATTCCCAGACTTCCACAAATCATTCGCTCAACTAAGCCTTTTCGCCAACATTTTAGGTAGCGCATATGACACAACAGCGTCCGCCAGCTCCTCGCCCCCCCGTACCTGGTGCTCCACCACCCCCAGGTATGCCACCCCGTCCTCCAGCTCCCGGCATTGCCAAAACCGGAGGATTGCCACCAGCACCACCACCAGCACCACCATCCGCCCCGCCTCCGGCCGCACCAGCCCCCCAATCCTTTGCCCCACCCAAAGAGTCCAGCTCAGAAAACAATGGATACCCAAGTTTGAGAGAACTCGTTCTGCGAGCCAAAGAAGAAGGCATTTCTGACTTGCACTTGGGAGTAAACGAGATCCCCCGCTTCCGCAAGCGCGGTGAAATTACTGATGCGGGCTATCCCCTAACTGATTTAGATGTCTTCATGGGTTGGCTGCGGGAGTGCATGACTGATGATGAAATTGCCTACTTCCAGAAAAACCTAGACTTTGATGGTGCCTTCGACTTTGGTTTTGTCCGCATTCGGATCAGCGCCTTTGACTCTTTAGCAGGCCCTGCTATGGTATTGCGGCTCATCCCCGCCGAAATTTTGACCATGGAGCAATTGAAGCTACCAGAGGTATTTCGGAAAATATGTGGCTATCACAAAGGTCTAATTTTGGTGACAGGGCCCACGGGTTCCGGTAAGTCCACCACGATGGCCGCCATGATTGACTACATCAACAAAAATAATTCTCACCACATTATTACGATCGAAGACCCTGTAGAATTTGTACACACCAGTCGAAAATCTTTGATCAAACACCGGGAAGTGGGCCGACACACTCTAAAGTTTGTCAACGCCCTCAAAGGCGCTCTGCGACAAGACCCCGACATGATGCTAGTAGGGGAAATTCGCGACAGAGAAACAGTGGAAATCGCCCTGAAAGCTGCCCAAACAGGTCACTTGGTAGCGGGGACGTTGCACACCAACAGCGCTGTCAAAACCCTGAACCGGATTCTGGATATGTTTGGTTCAGAAGAACAACCGGCTCTACGGGTTTCGATGGCGGAATCTCTAGTGGCAATCATCGCTCAACTGCTGTGTAAAACCACAGATGGCAAGCGGGCTGCCTTCCACGACGTTCTGATCAATACAGACGTGGTTAAGGAATACATCATGAAGGGGCAGAATGAAGAAATTAACCAAATCATGATCAAAGATACCTATGAGGGTATGACGACGATGAATAAGTCTCTTTACGGCCTATATCAAGAAGGTCGGATCACTGAAGAGATTTGTATCGAACAGTCCCCATCTCCTAACGAAATGGCCCAAATGCTTAGAGGTCGAGTTTAAAAATTAACAGATAACTGTTATCTGTTAACTGTTATCTGTGATGGCGGTTCTCAAAAAAGTGAGGTACGCCCGATGCCCGATGCCCGATGCCCCATGCCCTATTGGTGTACTTCATTGAAAGCCGATCGCCCACCCTTGCCCCAAATTTTCAAAGGCATTGCACTTTTTACACCTGGTGGAGATTTAATCTACTGCATAGACTCATGCAAGCAAGCTCGGTGGCACTTGCAATTGTGCGTAGCCCTACAATCCATACTTGGTTTGTCGGAACCACCACATTTTTTAGTGCCTTGCTACACCGCTACTGTTGACTGTTGGTTAGATCCGCGCGATCGCCAGTTGCGAATTGCTGCCGAAGCCTACCCACCTGTGATGCGACACCAAACGCTGCTAAATGCGGTTTTTGAGACTCGTGATTTGGTTTGGCACCCCCGTGTGGAAGAAATGTGTGAGCCTATGGCGATCGCTACTTATCACAAAGAATTCCCCGAACTTTGGGAGAATCATGACCTAGTTATACATTGGAAGAACGCAGAATCTCGATCGGAATTTCGCAGTTCCGGCATGGTATCTCCTTCCCTATTCCCAAAGCCACAGCAAACCGAGATTCCTCTACCCACTGAACTTACCGAACAGTCAGAAACTCTAGGCTATGTGCTGCGGTTGTTTGTTTCCGGCAACAATGCTAATACGGAACGAACTCTCGAAACCGTACACCAATTGTTAGAAAAAGCCCTGCACTATCCCTATACCTTAAAAGTAATTGATGTTTTTAAACATCCCGAACAAGCCGAAAAAGATCAGATTTCTGCTACTCCTACTTTGATTAAAGTTTGGCCAAAACCTGTGCGACGTATTGTGGGAGAGTTGAATGATGTGGAAAAAATTATGCGATTGCTCAGTTGTTCCGAATTTTAAATTTTTATCCCCATCAGGAGTAAGGACTTTATTCCTGATGGGCTAAAAGCCGTAAAAACAGAATAAATTCCTCACTACAAACTTAGTATAATTGTTAGAGCGGTTTACCAAGCACTCAGGTATTGCCAAAAGCTCGATCGGTATGCCTCTAATCATTAATTTATTGGACAAGACTGAACAATGCGTACATGGTGAGCCATAATACTAATATGGCAAAGTACGTGAAACCAAATGAAGCAGCTAACACTTTGGGAGTTTGCC
>NZ_JBGJZU010000030.1:0-63036 GCF_041354475.1 Microcoleus sp. | reverse complement strand
TAAGCGCAATTGCAATATCTTTTATAAGGGTAGTTGTTTTGAGCGTGTAGAGGTGATTTGATAGCACCTTTGAGAGTTTTCGGATTCATTCAAGAATCCCCGTGGCTTCAGCCCTGGGGAGTATCAAAATAGCTTGCGGGGCAGGGGGGTGAATTCTTCCTTCTTCCTGATTCCTGAATTTCCCCCCTTGGGGGGGGCAGGGGGGGGTGACTTCTTCCTTCTTCCTGATTCCTGAATTTCCCCCCTAGGGGGGGGCAGGGGGGGGTGAATTCTTCCTTCTTCCTGATTCCTGAATTTCCCCCCTTGGGGGGGGCAGGGGGGGGTGACTTCTTCCTTCTTCCTGATTCCTGAATTTCCCCCCTAGGGGGGGGCAGGGGGGGGTGAATTCTTCCTTCTTACTTCTTCCTTCGACTTACTTCCAACCCAACCACCGCAACAAAGGCACAATTAAATAATGACTAACTCCCAAACAAAGCCCGATCGCACTTCCCAACAAACCAAAAAACGCCACAGCCCCCCAAACTTGTAGCAAGCCCAGTGTAGCGTTAGACGACGCAAAACTCTCCAAGAAACTCCCAGGAAAAATACTCAAAGCATTCAGAAACAAAAACAATCCCGTAGAGCACACAGCCACCACCAAAGCATGAACTAATTGGTGACTCCGCAAACCCATTCCCACAGTCAAAGATGCGATCGCAAAAGCACCCAAAATAATCCCCTGCACCCCACTAGAAGCACTCGACTCCAACCAACACAAACCAGCTAACAAATAACCTTGAACACCCATCAATCCCGATAACCAATACTGTTTGTGTTGGCGAAAACTGCCCGCATCCGTCAACCCGATCGCAGTTCCCAATCCCGCAAATCCAAACAATAGCACCTCCGGCCCCACAGCGAAAGTCATATTAGGAATTAATTGATGCAAACCCTCATTCAAAAAATTCGCAATTTCCGGGCCAATAGGCGAAGCATAACCCAAAACTAAACCGCCGATCGCCCCCGCACTTCCCCCAATCCCACCGAGCACCATTTCCCAGCCCGTATCCAGAGAAGCTACCACAATTTGGGCGATCGCCCCAAATACAAAACCAGTTAGGCTGACAGTTTTTTGCGCCCCCACCACTAATACTTGCCTACAGAATTTCAGCATAGCTTGACTGCTAGGGGCGAGCGCCATTCGTCCCTGATGCCGAGTAGAAATCTGCCTCAAACGTTGGCGAACCTCCCCAGCCGTCGCCGGACGCTGCTGCACATCCGATCGCACCATATCATCCAACAAATTAGCAAAAGCCGGGGCGATCGGCGAAATATGCCGCCATCGCAACTCCCCAGTCATCGGATCTTCAATATCCGCCGGATACTTCCCCGTCAGCAAGTGAATGCAAGTCCGCCCCAAGGCATAAAAATCCGTCGCCGGGCCCACACCGCCCCCAACAATTTGTTCCGGCGGGCTATACCCAGGAGAAATTAACCGCGTCGAACTTGGAGCATCTTTCCCCACCGGTGCGACACCACCCATTTGTTTAACACCGCCAAAGTCGATCGTCACCAACTGCAATCCACCCAAACCATTAGCCAGCAAAAGTTGTGGCGATTGTGGCATCCGCAGCATCAAATTGCTCGGTTTAATATCGCGGTGAATAATCTGACATCTATGCAACTCCTCTAAAATTTCCACAGCTTGACTAAGCCAACTAAAAACCCATTCTGGCGGACAACCTTGGGGGTGCTCATCCAGAATATCTTCCAAAGTTTTACCGTGAATCTTTTCCATTACCAAACAAGGAAGCCTGCGCGCCGCAGCATTTCCCTCCCCTGCCAAGTTTTGCATTTGCACATGAAAATAACCCTCAGCCTCCACTCTGGGGACACCGGGATTGCGCAAAATTGCTAAAACCCAAGCTTCTTGCTCGAATAGTTTCACCGCTTTCGCCGAAGTTTCCAGCAATACTTTGAGCACGCGCTCGGTTTGAGATTCTGTATCCCAAACCGTGTAGATAGCGGCAAAACCGCCTTTACCCAAAACTTGTAGGGGCACATAGCGATTTTTCAGTCGCAGCGGCCCTCCGCAACTCTGACAAAAATTGTTGCCCCAAGTCTGAGGGTAGGGCTTTGGGCAATCTGGATTAATGCAGTGGACAGATTTTGAATGGGGGTGTGGCACAACCAGAGTAGAAATGGGGCTAAATATCCATTAAGACTTACGAGCAGCTATCCCAGCAACCGGGTTGACATTCCGGTTAAATTGCTGTAAGCAGGTTTTTGAATTTAAGAAACTTGGCATCCTGCAAGTCCTGTCCATATTATGTGCTATGGTTTGGATTTTTGACCGTGGAAGACAGTAGTTAGAGATTGGGAATTTGCGGTTTGAGATTTTTTGAGCGCAGTTGAGTTCGATCGCGCGATCGAACTCAACTATCAACTATAATTTTAGGTATTTCTAACTAACTCCCCATTCCCTTTCTTTATTCTTTCTCTCCTAGATAACCAACCCTTTTTCCTGATTCCCTCTATCTTGTTCCCTCTCCCTTCTTTTGCGATCCCCAAGCATTATTCGTGATTTTTGTTTAATAAGAGATGTTACAAATAATTTCTTAATGTAAAGGTAAATAAACAATACTTATGATGATTAAAAGAATATTAAAATTTTAGAGCGCCACTTTCTTGATATATTTCTAAGAGCCTGCCATCAGGCCCCAAAATTAAGCGAATACTAGGAAGCGAGATATGGCTTACGCGCAAACCCAAACTCAATCCAAGGCTGGGTATAAAGCCGGAGTTCAAGACTATAAACTAACGTATTACACACCGGACTACACCCCGAAAGATACAGATATTTTGGCGGCTTTCCGTGTTACCCCACAACCAGGAGTTCCCCCAGAAGAAGCCGGCGCTGCTGTGGCTGCTGAATCTTCCACCGGTACCTGGACAACTGTGTGGACCGACCTCCTCACCGACCTCGATCGCTACAAAGGTCGTTGCTACGACATCGAGCCAGTCCCCGGCGAAGACAACCAATATATTTGCTTCATCGCTTATCCTTTGGATTTGTTTGAAGAAGGTTCCGTCACCAACTTGCTCACCTCTTTGGTTGGTAACGTGTTCGGTTTCAAAGCCCTGCGTGCTCTGCGGTTGGAAGACTTGCGGATTCCCATTGCTTACCTCAAAACCTTCCAAGGTCCTCCTCACGGTATCACCGTTGAGCGCGACAAATTGAACAAGTACGGCCGTCCTTTGCTCGGTTGTACAATTAAGCCCAAATTGGGTCTGTCTGCTAAGAACTACGGCCGTGCCGTTTACGAAGTTCTACGCGGCGGTTTGGACTTCACCAAAGACGACGAAAACATCAACTCCCAACCATTCATGCGTTGGCGCGATCGTTTCTTGTTCGTTCAAGAAGCTATTGAAAAAGCTCAAGCAGAAACCGGCGAAGTCAAGGGTCACTACCTCAACGTCACCGCCCCCACCTGCGAAGAAATGATGGAACGGGCTGAATTCGCCAAAGAAATCAAAACCCCCATCATCATGCACGACTACCTGACCGGTGGTTTCACTGCAAACACCACCTTGGCCAAATGGTGCCGTCGCAACGGAATCCTGTTGCACATTCACCGCGCCATGCACGCCGTTATCGACCGTCAAAAGAACCACGGTATCCACTTCCGCGTGCTTGCCAAGTGCTTGCGGATGTCCGGCGGCGACCACCTGCACTCCGGTACAGTTGTGGGCAAACTCGAAGGCGAAAAAGGCATCACCATGGGCTTCGTAGACTTGATGCGCGAAGACCACATCGAACAAGACCGCGCTCGCGGTATCTACTTCACCCAAGATTGGGCCTCCATGCCTGGTGTCATGCCAGTTGCATCCGGCGGTATCCACATCTGGCACATGCCAGCCTTGGTGGAAATCTTCGGCGACGACTCCTGCTTGCAGTTCGGCGGCGGCACCTTGGGCCACCCTTGGGGTAACGCACCTGGTGCAACAGCTAACCGCGTTGCTTTGGAAGCTTGCGTCCAAGCACGTAACGAAGGCCGCAACTTGATGCGCGAAGGCGGAGACATCATTCGCGAAGCTTGCAAATGGAGCCCAGAATTGGCTGTTGCTTGCGAACTCTGGAAAGAAATCAAGTTTGAATTCGAGGCAATGGATACCGTTTGATGATTTTGGATTGGAGATTTTAGGTTTTAGGTAGCAAACTTGCTGTTATGTCTTTATCTTGTAAGAAGATTTACAAGTAAGTTTGCATCCAAAATCTAAAATCCACAATCTAAAACTCTTAAGGGCTGGGGTCAAAAATGGATCTCAAACAAGTTGCGAAAGACACCGCTAAGGTGCTGGCAAGTTACCTAACCTATCAATCCGTGCGGATTGTGGTCGCTCAATTGAGCGAAACCAATCCTCCTCTAGCAATCTGGTTGAACGACTTTTCCACCAAGGGCAAAATCCAAGATGGAGAAGCATACATTCGAGAGTTGCTATTGGAAAATCAAGAATTAGGATTTCGGATCATGACTGTGCGAGAATATCTGGCTCACGATGTGACAGAATTTTTGCCAGAAATGGTTTGTACTGGCATTCAACAGTCAAATATGGAACACAGACGCCAGCATTTGGAGCGAATTACGCAGCTTAATTGGTCTGTGGCTAGCAGCAATCCTGAAACATCCTCCATAGATTCGGAAGCGAATCTAGATAATTTGTCGAGTTAATCGATCGCACGAGTGCGAATCGAACACACACCTTAGAGATAGAAAAATGAAAACTTTACCTAAAGAGCGTCGTTACGAAACTCTGTCCTATTTGCCCCCGCTGACAGACGCACAAATTGCCAAGCAACTGCAATACATCTTGGATCAAGGCTACATTCCCGGCGTAGAATTCAACGAAACCTCCGCCGCTGAAATGCGCTATTGGACTCTTTGGAAGTTGCCTTTGTTCCACGCTCGCAGCGTCCAAGAAATCATGACAGAAATCAACGCTTGCCGTCAAGAAAACCCCACTTGCTACATCCGCGTCATGGGTTTTGACAACGTGAAGCAATGCCAAGTGCTCAGCTTCATCGTCCACAAGCCTAACACCAGAGGCTACTAAAAAGTTACCCCCTTTATGATTCGGCGATTGAAATCGCTTCTACACAAACGAAGTCCGCCTTCGCGGACTAAGAGATAGAGGGGATTTAGTATAAGATTTGAGGTGGGGAAGGTTCCCTACCTCATTTTTTATAGTTTGCAAATAGCTTTTAAAACTTGCAGTAACAGAATTGACGATTCGGACTCCATCAGGTTTAGCAAAGGCAATAGCTGATAGGTTGGATTATTACCTCCCTGAATATTCACGAACTGATAGTGCATTCCATTTGTTGTCAAACCCCAGATTGTGTCTTGATATTTTAAATTTTGATAAGCATAGGTTAGCAATTGAGATAAACCCATCAATGCGTTGATTCCAGAATTTTTAGATTCAATAACTAAAACCCAAAAATATGTATCACTTCTGATGGGTTTTATCCTGTTGACAGCCAAGATATCAAACCGTCCTTTAATGATTGTATCTTCATCTTCAATGCTAATTTCGGCGATGTCTTGTTCTAAACTAATTTTAATCGGGCGGCGGTAGAAGCCAGCCAATCGCATTAGGGGAAAAGTAGTCAGAGCTTTTACCAGTCCTTCAGAAACTCGATCCGTTGAAATGTAGTCATCAAAGTCATCCCTAATTTGTGTGAGTTCCTGCTGTTCGTGTTCTGTGATATCTTCAAGGGATAACAGAGAGGTAAATGAGTTATTGTACTGTTTTTGAAAGCCGAACAGACGGTGTACTTCTGATAACGTTAGGTTTTTGGTATTAATAGTTGTCGTCATATTTTGATAGTTATTTAAGTTTTAGTTACAATTTTAACATAGTTGTAGGGTGCGTCGCCACCCTTAGATATTTGATTCCGATCGAAAATCTCATGGCGACGCACCCTACCTGATTAAAAACGATCGCAATCTATCCTCTCCATCACAATCCCATCAACTATTTCATAACCCCAATTAAAATGTCGATTTGCCAACTGCTCGGCCATGTCATATTCACCCAAATTGCAAAGTTCAACTAACATTTGATATCCCTCATCTTTCTCTCGCTGCAATCTTTCCACCCGCAGATTTTCTCTCTCTTCCTCCGAAGGATTTGGGCGCTCTTCCCCCAAGGGATTTATCTCGCTAATTCGTTTCATATTCGCCTCCTAAAAAGGAATTGATTCCACTATTTCACCATCTACTATTTCGTAGCCCCAATCTGGATTAGCAGCAATTTGTTTTTCAATTATACTGCGACCGAGAGGAGTATTGTAAGCTTTTTGCAAAGCTGAAATACTGGGAATTTCGGCAGGGATTGGCGATTCCATTTCTGCCAGTTTGGGCGGTTCGGGAATCGCCTCAGATGTCGATTGATTCAGGGCAAACTGCGGTGCGATCGCCCCTAATTTCCGCATCACGCTATCCTTGGTGATTTGCGGTTTTTCGTTGAAGGAAGACGGCAGATATGGTGTGTCAACGCCCTGCTGTTTTGCTTTGAGTGCATCATCCGCAAGGCGATCGCACTTTCGCAAAAAACCCTCCCACAAATCCTTACCCAAAACCGGATTTCTCAAGTCACTGCGAGCCTTAGAAACAGCCGCTTCCAGCGGTTCGCCTTTGTGAACATAATACTGAATTCGCTCCTCTTCAAAAGCCGGATAAGGCACTTCTGGTGCAATTTCCCAATCTCGCTTCACCTTCTGACTTTCTCCTAAAGGAATGCCAGCAATAAATTCATCCCAAAAAGTCGAAGCTAAGCCCTTAGTAATGCTATCAATAATTTTGAAAGCCCAGCCCGAAGGATTGCCAAAACCCAAGTTCCGTTCTTGAGCATAGGCTTCTAAAGCTCGTTGAAAGTTGTGCAGTTGTTCTTGGGAGTTCCAAGGGCCGCTGAATCGGTAATTCGGGGTAACAGCAACGGCTATTTGTTGGCGCGGTTGCCCGAAGAATTTGTCAGTTTTAATATTGGGATTAGATGCAGAATTATCAGCAACTATATCTACAGGATAATTGAGGCTTTTGGGGAGAGTTTGTGTTATAATGTCTTCAGGATTAGCTGTGAAATAAGTATTTAGTTTTGACTCGAATTCGTCAATGTCAGCCCAGAGTTCCAAGGTGTATATGTGGTAATTAATTGATTTTGCTTTGAGGAGCAAACGACTTTTGAGTTGATTTATGGCTAATTCTTGTTCTTCGGAATTTAACCCAGTGACTGCTTCAATCTCATCGCAATTAGTTGTTAGCCATTCTGATTTTTTTAGTTGAGATTGCCATTGAAATAATTGACATAGCAAAATACTAGCCGAGACACCGCCAGTAATCTTCGCTAACTTGGGATAATAGATTAGGGGATTTCCGAGATTTCCTAAAAATATGCCGATCTGCATTTTATATATTCTCGTTTAACTACTCATGGACTCAAAAACCGCAGAACCTAAGAAACCCGGTTTTTGGTGATTTTTGGGTGGTGTGATATCAAATCCTCTCTTCATCTGAATTATTCAGAACTCTATTCTCTCCCTCTGTGTCCTCTGTGTTCTCTGCGGTTAAATCATTCCGATGTAACCAGAAACAATATGACAAAGTAGGTTGGTAAAAACCCGGTTTCTCGCCACCCACAGAATCTCAGAAACCGGAAATCTCAGAAACCGGGTTTTTGGTGATTTTTGGGTGGTGTAACGAAGTAGGTTGGTAAAAACCCGGTTTCTCGCCACCCACTAATATAGCTTTAAAGTTTATAATCAAGAGGCTCACAAAACTCATTCACCCCTGTTTTAAACACATAAATAATCACCGCAGTTATCAAAATATCCGGGCAAACTTTCGCCGCCAACAAATCTCCAAATGCTGCATTCAAACGTCCATTTATCAACTCTTCTTTAATCTCAGATTTGCAGATAGCAACGCGGCATCTTTTGGCTAATCCGTCTAGCCAATTTTCAGAAATATTCGGTTCTTGTCCGGCTTGAATTGCCAGAGATATCGCCGCATCTTCGATATTCCCCTCGCAATCTTCGATTTCATCTAGGGCCTTCAATGCTTGGGAATAGGCTGCTAATTCTGAGCGAAATAATGCAATTTCTTGGGAAGTAATAACGACCATATTATGTTACTATTTTCTCGGTTTAGTGGACTGTTTTAGGAGTTAAAGTCGATATTATAGCACTTTTTTTGGTATGAATTTGTATCATTCTTAGCAACGGGTTCTTTGGCCAGTTCCACAAGTAGTTAATTTTGTAATGGGGGGGCTTGATTAATCAGCGGGTTCCCGTGCCCACCCCACCACTAACAAATCCAGTCTCTGGTGGAATTTGTCCTGAAACATCAGTACAAATTTCCCCCAGAGGTAGGCAGCGAGAACTTTAGTCCTTAAATATCAGGACTAACATCCTTACTACCAAACTAATTTACACTTTCGGTTGACTCTGTTCCTCTTCCTCTTTTTCCTTCTCCTTCTCCTTGACGGGAGATTCATCCTCAGCTTGACTCACCCCTTCCTTAAAACTCCGCAAGGTTTTTCCCAAAGCATTGCCCAACTCAGGAATTTTCTTGGGACCGAAAATTAGAATAGCTACTACCGCAATAATGCCCATTTCGGGCAATCCTAGACCAAACATAGATTCATCTCCTGTAAAACTTGCTCGCTCGCCCGTCGATCTTACTGATATCCTTAAAAGTATCTACCTTTGTTCCTGCATCCTGCAACAGTTGAATAAAGTTTTGTTAAGCCGATCGCCCCATAAATCAGAATGTTAGAAATATCCAAGCCTTCTCTACGAGACCAACAACACTACCTCATCCGCGAACTAGCCGATCGGATAGAATCAGTATGGCGTCGGTACCTCGACCTGGAACCCTACCACCTGCCTGCTGAGTTGGGATATGTGGAAGGGCGTTTGGAAGGAGAAAAACTGATCATCGAAAACCGCTGCTATCAAACTCCCCAATTCCGTAAAATACACCTAGAACTCGCCAAAGTCGGTCCCTTGCTGGATATCCTGCACTGCGTGATGTTTCCCAGACCGAATTACGCTTTGCCCATGTTCGGTACGGACATCGTAGCAGGTAAAGGCCAAATTAGCGCTGCGATCGCCGACCTTTCTCCCCTCAATGCCGATCGCACTTTGTCCGAAACCTACCGCACTCCACTGCAAACTCTGCCCGTCAACCAGTTTTCCTGTCCCCGCCAAATTCCCGAATGGGGCGATATTTTTTCAGAATTTTGCCTATTTGTGCGCCCAGATTCCCCAGAAGAAGAAAGTCGATTTCTGGACATAGTTGAATCCTACATGGAAATTCACTGCAAACTGGCAGTAGCCTCAGAACCAGTTTCTGTCGCCGAAGCATCAAAAATTCTCGATGCTCAAATTTACTACTGCACCCAGCAGCAACAAAACGACAAAACCCGTCGCGTATTGGAAAAAGCTTTCGGTCAAGATTGGGCAGAACATTACATGACCGAGGTGCTTTTTGATTTCCCTAAATAGCTAAAATATGTTGACAATTACTTGCGGGAAGTCGGACGCTTAGTACCTGTTTTTGTAGAACTCTTGGATGCACTTTTACTTGCACTCTTACCTTTTGCCCCCTTAGCACCGGCTAACTGACTGTCATTGGCATTTGCAGGTCTGCCAGCGGCAGCTCTAGTAGTTCTGAAAGTGACATTCACTCCTTCATTCGACTGTTCCAGCACCAACATCGGCGTCGGTTTCGCCTTTTGGTCCCATTCAATGTGAACGATGCGACCTTGAATTGTCGGCTGCCAACTGTCGTGGTCGTCGGAAGGGCTCAGGTAAGTTTCCAAACAGTCAATAATTTGATTAATTGTCGCCGATGTTGCCTGAGTCGGGAGTTTCATCAACTTAATTTGAATCCGAAACAGCACTCGCTTTTCGATTTTTACCGCCGGATCGCCAGTTTCGTATTCGATATCAAACATCGAATCCACTTGTCTGCCACTGCCGGCATTCCCAGTTTTATCTCCTACACTACCCTGAGTTGGACGCAGAGCAATACTAATTTTTTCTTTGACTTTTACCTTAATTTGATTCACAATGGCAAAGTGAAAAACTTCTTCCGCCATCCGCATTCTCAGGTAGTCTAAATTAAAGTCTCGTGAGTGGATGAGGTCGGGATTTTTTTCCATTTTTGATAGGGTTTCCAGAGCCATTTTATATTTTTTCTGGAGTTCTCTATTTCTAAATTCCTCAAAAGTGAGCTTCTTGCTCAAACCATCCATTTTTATTTTGCTAAACACCGCTAAACCGACAAGTAATAACAACAGTAATCCCGATGCTCCCATCAAGATTTGATCGGAGGCTAAACCTCCTGGCTTAGCCTGTTTGGGCTTGGGAGAGGCTACTGCCAACCTTGGTTCTACAAGGATTATTTTGGTTGACATGGGCTTTTAAAGGGTAAAATTTGACGCTATATTTATAGAATGCCCCTGAGTGGAGATGACATTGCAACTCGCTGGTTCGAGCCACCTTGACTTCTTTCTACCACAATCTTTCTACAATTGGATTTCTACAACTCGAACGGGCACCCTCTAATTAATACTTTATCTTTAACTGCAAGCAGGTTCGCGAAATCTCGGAAAATTGCACCCTTGCACTGGCAAAAAGCAATGGTTAATAATTTGTTATGTATTATACCAGTACCACCAGAAAAAATGTTTTTTCAGCAGAGCACTTTCTCGAAAACATCAGTGAATTTACATAGATTAATAGTAATTCTCCGATCGCTCCTAAAAAATTTTGAGGTGCACAATCGATCGCCCGGACGATCGTAGCGCCCAAAAGACTTAGGTACTAATTGCTACGAGTTCTTCGTTCCACTCAGTTCGCCTCCAGAGGACTTGCTTTCAAAATTGAGCTATGGTGCGATCGAACCACATCTCCCAAGTTAACATAACACCCATATTCGATCGTGACCTACGAACCCCTCCACCACAAATATCGCCCCCAGACTTTTGCCGAATTAGTAGGCCAAGAGGCGATCGCCCAAACCCTCACCAGCGCCATCCTCCAAGATCGCATAGCACCAGCATATCTATTCACAGGCCCCAGAGGCACCGGTAAAACCTCTAGTGCTCGAATTTTTGCCAAATCCCTCAACTGTATTTCTACGGGTGCCCCAACCCCCACACCATGCGGCAAATGCAACGTTTGCCAAGAAATAGCCAGAGGTTCCACACTAGACGTAATCGAAATTGATGCCGCCAGCAACACAGGAGTCGATAACATCCGAGATTTGATCGAACGCGCTCAATTTGCCCCCGTACAATGCCGCTATAAAGTATATGTGATCGACGAGTGTTTGACTGGTGATTCTCAGGTGCAAACTAGCGAAGGTCTAATGCGCATAGATAATCCCAAAATCAAAGGAAAAAAAGTCCTCAGCTATAACGAAAGCTCAGAAGTTTGGGAATTTAAAAAAGTTTTAAGGTGGTTAGAACAGGGTGAGAAACCAACACTGGTTATTAAGACGAGCCATCGAGAAATCAGATGCACCGGCAATCACTTAATCAGAACCGAACAAGGATGGATACCAGCAAAAGACGTAAAAGAAGGAGTGAAGATACTATCCCCTGTGAATGTGGGTGCGGCACCCTCATTCACAAAATTGGAACAGATGGACGCTTGCGGAGATTTGCCAGAGGACATCAATTTTACGGGAATACCTACGGACAAAAATCCTACGACTTTGCCTCTATTCTCGAACAGGCTCAAGCCATCCGACCTCTCTGTGCGTGTGGCTGTGGAGAACAACTCGAAATACCAGACTTTTTACAAAAAAAAGGCAAAGGGATTAAGAGCATTCAGTCTCATTGGCAGCGACATCCCTATAAAAAAAGACATGGACTTTGGGATGCAAGAACGGAAAAGTTCTTGGCAAATGCCGAAGTTTTGCAACCAGAAACACTCGGACTCATTTACGGAACATTGCTTGGAGACGGTTCTATCACATACCCAAATAAATATAGCCGATTTCCAAGATTGGGCTGGACACACGGAGAAACGCAGCGGGAATGGTTGGAATACAAAGCCTCTTGCCTTTCGACACTGCGACCAAAGTAAGGAAGTCCAAATATTCAAATTCATACAGAAGGATATTCTGGGGAAGAAAATCAACTTATTGCCAAGTGGGTTACAGGCTTGGGATACCCAACAACAACCAAGTTTTACACAAGGTCTAACACAGGTAAAACCTACCACTACATACATATGGGCGCTGAAACCAGCAGAAAATGGGTCGCAGACTTTAAACAGTATTCAATCCCTTCAATGGATTACAAATTCGGAGAAGGTAGAATCTGTAAAAGTCGTTGGGGTAGAGAAAGTTTATGACATAGAAGTAGAAGACAACCATAACTTTGTCGCTAACGGTCTTCTGGTTCATAATTGCCATATGCTAAGCACCCAGGCATTCAACTCTCTCTTGAAAACCTTAGAAGAACCACCAAATCGCGTCGTATTCGTCCTCGCAACCACAGACCCTCAAAGAGTCTTACCAACAATTATTTCCCGCTGTCAAAGATTCGACTTTCGGCGCATAGCCCTCGATGCAATGACCGCCCACTTGCATAAAATTGCCCAATTAGAAAATATCAACATAGCCAGCGACGCAGTATATATGGTCGCTCAACTCGCCCAAGGAGGACTGCGAGATGCCGAAAGTCTGCTAGACCAACTCAGTTTATTTCCCGGTGAAGTCACCGTCGAAAAAGTTTGGGATTTAGTCGGCGCAGTCCCAGAAAACGACTTAATGGAACTGCTAGAAGCTATTGACAAAGACGATGCCACAGCCTTAGTAGACATGACCCGTCACCTGATGAATCGCGGTCGAGAACCGCTGATAGTTCTTCAGAATCTAGCCAGTTTTTACCGAGATTTGCTGATAGCAAAAGCAGCACCAACACGCTCAGATTTAGTAGCTTTAACCTCAGCAACTTGGGATAAACTTGTAAAATTTGCGACTCATTGGGAGAGAGAGTTAATTTTAGCGGGTCAGAAACACTTGCAAACCCATGAACTGCAAATTAAAAATACCACTCAGCCGCGTTTGTGGCTGGAAGTAACATTATTGGGATTATTACCCTCAGCAATTAGAACTCAGCCACAACCAGTAAATCAACCAGCACAAAATACTAATCCAGCACAAAATCACCCCCCCCAACCCCCCCTTGCTAAGGGGGGGAGTCAGATATCTCATATTGCAGAATCTGCAATGCCGAATGTGCAACCTCCTCCGACGACTCCGCCACCTATGGCTAATCCCACAGAAAACACATTCACCGCACCGATTAGAGAATCTATACCGACTGCTGACACCACAAATTACCCACCAACTAATGCCGCTAGCGAAATCGATCTAAATCAAGTGTGGGAACAGGTACTGACTCGCGTGCGCCCCCACGGTACTCAATCTTTGCTTCGCCAACACGGACATCTGGTGAGTTTTAGCAATGATGCGGCGGTTATTAAAATTAATTCGCCACAGTTGCTCAAGATGGTTAAAGACAAAGTAGCTAATATTGAAGAAGCTTTTTTGCAAATTTTTAACCGTCGAGTCACGGTGCAATTGGGCTTAAAAAATTCCACTGAAACTAATAGTTTAGAACCAAAGAATTTCCCAAATTCTAACGGACGTATGGGGGGAAATTCTCGAAATTATACTCCGGTGGATGATGGGAATCAACAGGTACAAAAACCTGAAATTTCAGAGGATTTTTCCAGGAATAGGGGAGAAGCACAAAAACACTCGCCAGCCCCTGAAAATACTAGCGCCAAGCTGTCAAATGCTTCGGAACCAGTGGGGGGGGAGACTAAGGGGTCGATCGCCTCTGGGAATGATTTAAATGCTCAAGCTGTGGCGGTGCGGGCAGATGCCCAAGATGTAGTCAATTCTGCTGGGGTGTGGGCTCAGATGTTTGATGGGGAAGTAGTGGATTTCTCGGATGGCTTGGAGGTTTGGGAGTCGGAAACTTTTACATGGGAATCTGAACCGGATTTACCTGCGTTGTCTTCTGAGTCAGATGAGGAGGATTTCATTGGTTGGTAGTTGGGAATGGGGGATTGGGGATTGGGAATCAACGGGAGCATCCCGGTTTTGCATAGGCGAAGCATGACCGCAGACAATTTATTAGTGATAACCAGAGATTTACAGCGGTCATGCTTCGCCCCTACGAATATATTTGCAAAACTCAGATGCACCCGGAATCAACAGGCTGTTCCACTATAGATTAAGTTTATGGTGGAACAGGCCGGAAAGCCCGCCGATAAAAAGCTGATTGAGAATTTGAAAACTTTTAAGCCGACTCCGGCTTAGGTAGCGAAGAGGGAAGTATCAACAACTCAGCAGTCGATCGCTTCTCCACCATTTCCTTCGTAATCATACAGCGCGTCACATCCTTGCGCGACGGCAACTCATACATCACATCCAACATCAACTCTTCGACAATTCCTCTCAGTGCCCGCGCCCCTGTTTTGCGTCGGTATGCTTCCTGGGCGATCGCCCGCACAGCATCCGCCTTAAACTCCAACTGTACATTATCCATCTTTAGCAGCTTTTGATACTGCTTAACCAAAGCATTGCGCGGTTCCGTCAAAATCGCCATCAGCGTTTCCTCATCCAAAGGATCGACAACCGCCGCCACCGGTACCCTGCCAATAAACTCAGGAATCATCCCAAATTTCACCAAATCATCGGGTTCCAGTTGCTTGAGGACATCGGCGGCCCGCTTTTCCTTCGGCACAGCTTCTCCCGGCTGAATAAAACCCATGGACTTTTTGCCCGTTCTCTGCTCTACCACTTTATCCAAACCGACAAAAGCGCCACCGCAAATAAACATGATATTGCTGGTATCAATTTGGATGCAGTCTTGATAGGGATGCTTGCGCCCGCCTTGAGGTGGTACATTGGCGATCGTCCCTTCCAGCATTTTCAACAGCGCCTGCTGCACGCCTTCCCCCGACACATCCCGCGTAATCGAAGGATTTTCGCTCTTCCGGGCAATTTTGTCAATTTCATCAATATAAATGATGCCACGCTGCGCCTCTTCCACATCCATATCTGCCACTTGCAGCAAGCGCAACAAAATATTTTCCACATCTTCCCCAACGTAGCCCGCTTCCGTCAGCGTCGTGGCATCAGCCACTGCAAAGGGTACATCCAGCATATCTGCCAAAGTCTGAGCCAGCAGCGTTTTACCACAGCCCGTGGGCCCGATTAACAGAATATTTGACTTTTGCAGTTCTACTTCTTCCGGTGGGTGCTTGCCACTATTTTTGCTATGAATAAAACTCAGGCGCTTGTAGTGGTTATAAACTGCCACCGACAACACTTTTTTCGCCTCATCTTGGCCGATCACATTTTCATCGAGGTAGTTTTTAATTTCCCTCGGCTTGGGAATTTGACTCAGAGACAGGCTTTTCCCGGAAGTAGTGCGGCGCTTTTGGCTGGTTTCCGGCTTTGGAGGTACTGCCGTCGCGGCCGGCACGGCGGTGGAGTCAAACAACTCCTCATCTAAAATTTCATTGCACAAGTCAACACATTCATCGCAGATATATACTGCTGGGCCTGCGATCAACTTGCGTACCTGCTCTTGAGACTTGCCACAAAAGGAACATTTTAGATGGGAGTCGTATTTAGACATAACAGCCTCTTAATTCAGTGCAGTGACATTCTCTCCCGCCGCCGGAAGGTTTTCCTTAGCTATGACTTTATCGACCAATCCGTAATCTTTGGCTTCTGCCGCTGACATGAAAAAGTCGCGATCGGTATCTGCCTCTAATTTATCGATCGGTTGACCTGTGTGGTGCGCTAACAGTTCATTCAGCTTACGCTTATGATAAAGGATTTCTTTGGCTTGAATCTCAATATCTACTGCTTGACCTTGGGCACCGCCCAGGGGCTGGTGAATCATAATTCTCGAACTCGGCAGAGACATCCGTTTACCCGCGGCTCCCGCTGTCAACAGAAATGCACCCATACTTGCTGCTAAACCGTAACAAATTGTCACCACATCGGGGCGGATTTGTTGCATTGTGTCATAAATTGCCATGCCGGCCGTCACCGAACCACCGGGGGAATTTATGTACATTTGAATGTCTTTTTCTGGGTCTTCGGCGTCTAGAAACAGTAGCTGAGCCACTATGGAGTCTGCCACTTCGTCAGTTACAGGGGTTCCTAAAAACACAATGCGCTCCCGCAGCAAGCGCGAGTAAATGTCAAAGGCTCGCTCGCCCATCCCCGACTGTTCGAGTACCATTGGCACTACGTTGCTGGGGTGGTCGCTGACCTCAAAATTGTTAGAGCTTGTAATTAGGTAGTTGGAAGATTGAGATACAACCATAAGACACCAGTCAAGGATTATAGACTATTTACGGCTGATGAAAGCTTGAAATTAAGCCGCCAGCTTTTAACTATTATGCCCTTTCTAGAGTGAGATGGGGGAATTGGGGATTGGGAATTGGGAAATTGCCTAGCGCAGGGGGGTTCTCTCGCGCTAGGATGATGTTGCCTACAAGTGGCACTCTCGCTCCTAGATGGGGCGTTGTCCAGCCAAAGTTATGATGAATATTTAGCCGGACTCGATCGCGTCAGTAGCTCTAATTCCACCTAAAATCCTCTGCTAGACAAATCTAAGACAAGTCTAGACCTTTGCTTCTTACTTCACCGGGAGCATGGGATCGGTTATCCCTTGGTAAGCTTTGACGATTTAGCCAACCGTGATAAATTAATTGCTCTCTGTGAGATACCCGACTTCTTTAAGAAGTTGGGTATCTGGGAATTCGGTTTTTTTAGTTGAGCTTACTTATCAGTTATATCGTTTCCGGCTGCATCGGAATGATTTAACCGCAGAGAACACAGAGGACACAGAGGGAGAGAATAGAGATCTGAATCATTCAGATGCTACCGGATTTGATATTAAATATCTACTCAAAAGTAGACTCTACCTGAATTTATACCTACTCCTTCTAGCTGCGAGTGCTAGTCTTCTCCTACTACTTCTACTTCAACAGTTGTGGATGCTTCTGAAGTTTCTGCATCATCTTCATCCTCATCTTCATCTACTGCCGGAGTCAGAGAACCTTCTGGTAGGAGTTCGATTGTCCCCTTTTCTTCCAACCATTTGAGGGTTTTTTGTTTGAGCAAGTCTTCTCGGACAAATTGCTGCAACCTTTCGGGGTCAAAATCTCCTTTCGGAAACTGCTTTCTGACGCTAGCTACTTCTGCTGCTACTTCTGCTGGTTCTACAGACAAAGATTCCAGCTTGGCTATTTCTGCTAGAGCTAGAGACTGCTTGATGCGATGGATGGCTTCTGGACGGGAGCGTTCCCGCATCGGTCCCATGTTTTCTTCAGTAAACAGTTGGTTGATATCTATGCCGTAATTTTTCAATTGGGCTGCTTGTTGGTTCAGCAAGAAATCGACTTCGCGTTCTAGCATTGTTTCGGGAATTTCCACTTCTATTAGTTCCACTAGGGCTTCTAATATTGCTTTTTCTTTATTCCCTGAAGTTTTGCGCTCTTGGTCTCCTTTAAAGCGAGTTTCTAGGGACTCGCGCAGTTCTGCCAAGGTTTCAAACTCGCTAACTTCTTGGGCGAAATCGTCGTCCAACTCCGGCAATTCTTTTTCCTTAAGTTCTTTGAGAGTAATCGTAAAGACTGCTGGTTTTCCGGCTAATTCTTCACTGCTATACTCGTCAGGAAACTGTACAGAAACTTCTCTGGTTTCTCCCGGATTCATTCCGATCATGCCTTGGATAAAACCAGGTACAAACTGATTTTCAGATAATTCTACTTGAAAGTCTTCTGCTTGACCGCCGGGAATTTCTGCGGGAGTTTCGCCTTCTGGTGCGTCTGCAAATCTGCCGGAGAAATCAACTAAAGCCATATCTCCTAATTGAGCTGGTCTGCCTTCTATGGGGATTAAAGCAGCTTTGTCCGATCGATATTTTGCCAATACCTCATCTACTTGAGTCTCATCGTACTTAGCTTCTTCTGCTTGAAGTTGCAAGCCTGTGTACTCACCCATTTTGACTTCTGGTTCTACGTCAACCTTAGCTGAGAATGTCAAGGGCTGTTCCGGGTCAAACTTAGACAGTAACTCTTCAAACTCGGTGCTGAGTTCAAAAGTGCCAATGGCTGCAATTTTTTCTTGTTCCAGGGCTTTTTGCAGGGAGTCATTAATCAAGTTTTCCAAAGCCGTTGCCTTCAATCGAGTTTGACCTAGGCGCTGTAGCAAAACTTGGCGGGGAACTTTGCCTTTGCGGAACCCAGGAATGTTGATCTCGCGAGCAAATTGTTTAATTACTTGCTCGTAGGCTTGTTTTGACTTTTCTGATGGTACTTCGATTTCCAGACCAATTTGGCTAGCTGGAAGTTTTTCCTGGGTTACTTTCATCGGCTTCTTTGATATTTAACAATAGTGATATAAAATACATACAAATCTGACTTTGCCTGCATTTTAAGTTTGTACGCTTTTAATCGTACTGGCACAACTACAAACACCTATACCTGACGAGGCTGCCAATCATTGTTGTGCATAGGTTTTGCGGAGCAGAACGCTTTGTGGAGGTTCAACACACTAATTGCCGAAGCACCATAGCACGTATCGCCTTCAGACGTCAATGCTACGCCACAAAAGCGTCTCAAAGTCAACAATAGGCTATTTGTTTGTGGTTATGGCCACAGGGCAGTTCATTCCTTGCTAAACTAGCGATGGCTACGATGCGATCGCAGCCGTGAGGCTGGAGTGGCAAGTCCGGTTAACTGCGCCCTTGCCATCCTAACCGATTCTGATGTCGCCTAAGATTAATTAAGTTTTATATTGAGTATTGCGGTTATTTAAATTCCAGATTTCGATCGCTTACAATCTAATTTGTGGAGGAAACTAATTTGTCTCAATCCTATCGAGTTGCCATTTTAGGAGCTACGGGTGCTGTCGGTGCGGAGTTGCTAGAACTCTTGCACAGTCGCAGTTTTCCGTTGGCAGATTTGAAGCTGCTGGCTTCGGAACGTTCTGCGGGTGTAAAACTGCCCTTTGGTAGCTCCATGCTATCGGTGGAGGCAGTATCCGATCGCTCCTTTGATAATGTAGATCTAGTGCTGGCTTCGGCTGGTGGGTCTACTTCCAAATTTTGGGCTCCGAAAGCAGTAGCAGCCGGAGCAGTGGTAATAGACAATTCCAGCGCTTTCCGTATGGATGCGACGGTGCCGCTAGTGGTTCCCGAAGTTAATCCCGAAGCAGTGGCATCTCACCGAGGTATAATTGCTAATCCCAACTGCACCACGATTTTGATGGCAGTGGCCGTTTGGCCTCTTCACCAAGTGAGACCAGTCAAGCGCATAGTGGTAGCTACTTACCAGTCTGCCAGCGGGGCAGGGGCCAGGGCAATGGAGGAAATGAAAGCTCAAGCCAGAGCAATTTTGGCCGGAGAAACACCCAAAACGGAGATATTTCCCTACCCCTTAGCATTTAATTTGTTTCCGCACAACACCGCGATTAACGAGTTGGGGTATTGTGAGGAAGAGATGAAAATGGTGAACGAAACTAGGAAAATATTTGGGACTGAAGAAATCAAAATTTCTGCAACTTGTATTCGGGTTCCCGTACTCCGGGCCCATTCGGAAGCCATTAATCTAGAATTTGCAGAGCCTTTTAGTGCGATCGAGGCTAGAGACATTTTAAAGCAGGCAAAAGGGGTTAAGCTGGTAGAAGACTGGCAAGCGAATTATTTCCCGATGCCCGCAGAGGCTAGCGGTAAGGATGAGGTGTTGGTAGGCAGGATACGCCAAGATATTTCTCACCCCTGCGGGTTGGAAATGTGGCTAAGTGGCGATCAAATTCGCAAAGGGGCGGCTTTAAATGCAGTGCAGATAGCCGAGTTGCTCGCCACAAAAAAATTACTGCAAACCCAGCGGGCGGCGGTTTCTAAGTAGCGGGAACTATCCCCATAGGTAAGAGGTTTTGCAGCATCAGGGATTTTAGATTAACGTTTCATCTAAAATCAAAAATTTCAAATCAAAAATCACAAGTCTAAAATCGGAGAAAGTGTGGTAAAGTTTGGACGGGTTCTGACTGCAATGATTACGCCGTTTAAGGAAGACGGCAGCGTTAACTATGCGGTAGCAGAGCAGTTGGCGGTGTATTTAGCCGATCGCGGTACGGATAGCTTGGTACTGTGCGGAACTACGGGCGAATCTCCCACGATGACTTGGGATGAGGAGTACGAGTTATTTCAGGTGGTGCAGCAGGCAGTAGCAGGTAAAGCAAAAGTCATAGCAGGAGCGGGATCGAATTCAACTCGCGAGGCGATCGAAGCTACACAAAAAGCAGCTAAACTCGGTTTAGACGGTTGCTTGCAGGTGGTTCCCTATTACAACAAGCCACCACAAGAAGGTTTGTACAATCATTTTCGGGCGATCGCGCAATCTGCTCCAGAATTGCCTATAATGTTATATAACATCCCCGGTCGCACTGGCCAAAATATGTTGCCGGAAACAGTGGCTCAATTGGCAGAAATTCCGAACATTGTAGCAGTAAAAGAAGCAAGTGGCAACTTAGATCAAGCCAGCCAAATTAGACGCTTGACATCCCCTGAATTTGCCATCTATTCTGGAGATGATTCCCTAACATTGCCGATGCTGGCGGTAGGAGCATCTGGTGTAGTTAGCGTAGCCAGCCACCTGGTAGGAGAGCAACTACAACAGATGATCGAAGCTTTTGAGAAGGGCCAAGTTCAAGTCGCTACCCAGATTCACTTGCAACTATTTGACTTGTTTAAAGCTCTTTTTCTCACCACAAATCCGATTCCAGTCAAGACAGCTCTTAAACTTCAAGGCTGGGATGTAGGTTCCACCCGTCCGCCCCTGTGCGATCCGCCCGTTGAGGTGACTCAAAAATTAAAGGACGCACTGAGTCAGTTAGCACAGATATCAGCTAGCTAGAGAGGCGAGAACGAGTTTTCTGAAAACTAAATATTGGTTGTGATTAGTCATTAGTCCTTAGTAATTAGCTATGAGTTATTAGCTGACAACTAAGAATTGGTGATTGAAGACCCAAGACAACTGACTGTACGGGAGAGTAAAACCCGCAGGAGATTTTTCCATAAATATCATGGAAAAAATATCCCACATCAACAAACAGCAGAAAAAAAACACAAGACAACAGTCAACAGACAAATAACAAAAAACTAACAAAGGATACGCATGATCAAAAATACAACTGGACAGGCTCTAAAAGTTATTCCCCTCGGCGGGCTCCACGAAATCGGTAAAAATACTTGTGTATTCGAGTACGGAGACGAAATAATTCTTTTGGATGCAGGTTTAGCATTCCCGACAGATGGAATGCACGGGGTAAATATTGTCCTACCAGACATGACTTACCTGCGGGAAAACAGCCACAAAATTAAAGGTATGATCGTGACTCACGGTCACGAAGACCACATCGGCGGTATCCCTTATCACCTCAAACAATTTGAAATTCCGGTGATTTACGGGCCGCGTTTGGCTATGGCTTTGCTAGCCGGAAAACTAGAGGAAGCCGGAGTGTCTCACCGCACAGAATTGAGGACAGTGAGGCCTCGCGACATGGTGAGAATTGGCAAGAATTTCTTAGTCGAATATATTCGCAACACTCACTCGATGGCCGACAGTTTCACAGTGGCGATTCACACCCCAGTGGGAATTTTGATCCACACGGGAGACTTTAAAATTGACCACACTCCTGTAGACGGCGAGCATTTTGACTTCCAAAAACTGGCGGAGTATGGCGAAAAAGGCGTGCTGTGCTTGATTAGCGATTCCACTAACTCGGAAGTTCCCGGTTTTACGGCTTCAGAACGTTCTGTTTATCCGAATTTAGACAGAATTATCGCTCAAGCAACGGGACGAGTAATGGTGACGACGTTTGCTTCTTCAGTACACCGATTGCAAATAGTTTTAGAACTAGCTAAGAAAAACAATCGGTATGTGGGAGTGGTAGGTCGATCGATGTTGAATGTCATCGCTCACTGCCGGAATCTAGGCTACATCAAATGCGAAGATAATATCTTCAAACCCCTGAAAGAAATTCGCAATTTACCAGATGACAAGGTACTGATTTTAACCACAGGTTCCCAAGGCGAACCAATGGCGGCGATGACTCGGATTGCTAACGGGGAACATCACGAACTAAAAATCAGAAAGGGCGATACCATCATCTTCTCCGCTAACCCGATTCCGGGAAATACGATCGCAGTGGTAAATACGATCGACAAATTGATGATGCTGGGCGCAAATGTAGTTTACGGGCGCGACAAGGGAATTCACGTTTCGGGACACGGTTGTCAAGAAGACCAAAAGTTAATGATTAACATGACTCGTCCCAAATTCTTCTTGCCGGTGCACGGGGAACACCGGATGTTGGTGCAGCACTCAAAAACAGCTCAAAGCATGGGCATTCCCGCTAGCAATATGGTGATTATTGACAACGGCGATGTTGTAGAATTGACCGAAAATTCGATGCGAGTGGGTGGTAAAGTGCCTTCAGGAATTGAATTAGTAGACTCTTCGCGATCGGGAGTAGTCAAAGCAAACGTGCTTAAGGAACGCCAACAGTTAGCCGGAGATGGGGCGGTAACAGTAGCGGCGGCTTTGAATTGGGAAGGCAAATTAGTGGCCAAGCCGGAAGTACACTTGAAAGGTGTAGTCACATCAGCCGATCGCACCGAGGTGATCCGACTCATCACTCAAACGATTGAAACAATTTTGAGCGATCGTTGGTCAGAATTTGTCAAACCTGCTACGAATGCTGACTCACAAGTTGATGTGGACTGGGTAGGAGTGCAAACACAAATAGAAAAAGCCATTGGGCGAGTGCTGCGACGGGAATTGCAAAGCAATCCCATGCTGGTATTCCTGATGCAAATTCCTGAAGAAGCAGTGCGATCGGAAACTGTGCAAAAACAGCTTTCCATTGAAGCACCTAAACTAGCATCTTCAGTACCATCGCCAGTACCAGCCCCTGTAAATAAAGTAACAGGTCGTCGGCGTCCTCGGACTGCTGCAAAAGTAGCCTCCGTAGTTTCTTAGATTGATAGAAACAGAAAGCCACAGGTTGTATCCTGTGGCTTTCTGTTTTGTTTCTATCATATCAAATCCGGTAGCATCGGAATTATTAGCCGAAATCAGGAGACGGCTTTTGGAGTGTCCTTACCCAAAATCATACTGTAGGGACACTCCAAGAGCCCTTCTTCGTGTCAACTTAAGGTAGAACCGATAGTCCGGCAGGGGTTGAAACCCCTGCCTCAAAGCTAAAGTCCTCTCAAAGAGGACTGAAGAGAAGAATTTTCAACTCATTAGTCCTCTTTTAGAGGACTTTCGCTATTAGACAGGGGTTTCAACCCCGGTTGGACTCGTCGCGGGCCCACAGACGAACTTGGCGGGCTGACAGCTTAAGTTGACACCTATGGGCTCTTGCGCCGTCTCCTCTATATCATTCCGGTGCAGCCGGAATTGATATCAAATCCTGATATCAATTCCGGTTGTATCGGAATGATTTAACCGCGAAGGCGCGTTCGGCGAAGCCGTTCCCGTAGGGTAGGACGCGAAGGAAGAGAAGAGAGAGATGAATACCCGACTTGTTAAACAAATCGGGTATCTCAAGCCCATCGGGCATCTCTTGGCGGTGAAAAAATCAACCGCCAGCA
The DNA here is from genome assembly GCF_041354475.1 of Microcoleus sp. Classification (NCBI taxonomy): domain Bacteria; kingdom Bacillati; phylum Cyanobacteriota; class Cyanophyceae; order Oscillatoriales; family Microcoleaceae; genus Microcoleus; species Microcoleus sp. The sequence goes on along the minus strand of NZ_JBGJZU010000030.1, from coordinate 39,273 downwards.
ACTGCCGGTACAATACTCACTTCATCGCCATCTTTAAGAGCAGTTTCAGTACCTTCTAAAAACCGGATGTCTTCAGCATTGACGTAGAAATTCAAAAATCTACGAGGTGTTCCTTGTTCGTCGCACAGGCTTTTTTTGATGCCGGGACAATTTGTTTCGAGGGCTTCAATCAGTTCAGAAATGTTTGCACCACCGCATTCTATTGTGGCTTGATTGTTGGTGAATTTTTGCAGTGGTGTGGGAATTAAAACTTTAACACTCATTTTTTTAGTCCTTAGTCAGTAGTCATTAGTCAGCAGTCATTAGTCAACAGTCAACAGTCAGCAGTCATCAGTCAGTAGTCATCAGCTTAATAACGAATAACTAATAACTAATGACTGATGACTAATGACTATTAAACCGAAACTTGCTGCCATTCTAGGCGTTCCAGTGTCCGAGCCCGTTCTAGGGCACGCTCGAAGGCTTCTAGTTTTGGTTCGAGGGTGATGGGTTCGCCGATGTAGCCTTGGACAGCTTCTTGGGTTTTTAAGCCATTGCCGGTGATGTAGGCGACGGTGGTTTCATCGGGGTTGATTTTGCCTGCTTCTACCAGTTTCTTCAAGACGGCGATGGTGGTGCCACCTGCGGTTTCGGTGAAGATGCCTTCGGTTTCGGCTAGCAGTTTCATGCCTTCGATGATTTCGGTGTCGCTGACGGATTCTATGTTGCCGCCTGTTTTGCGGGCGATGTCGAGGGCGTACATCCCGTCTGCTGGATTGCCGATCGCGATCGACTTAGCAATTGTATTCGGTTTCACGGGTTTAACGAAATCGCGGCCTTCACGGAAGGCTTGGGCGATGGGGGAACAGCCGTCAGCTTGGGCACCGCTGAAGCGGACTTTCTTGCCTTCAACTAAGCCGACTTCGGTGAATTCGTTAAAGCCTTTGTAAATTTTGGTGAACAAAGAACCGGAAGCCAGGGGAGCAACTACGTGATCGGGCAATTTCCAACCTAGTTGTTCGATAACTTCGTAGCCTAGGGTTTTCGAGCCTTCGGAATAGTAGGGGCGCAAGTTGATGTTGACAAATCCCCAGCCGTGTGTATTGGCTACTTCGCAGCAGAGGCGGTTAACTTGGTCGTAGTTGCCGTGAACTGCCATCACGGTTGGATTGTAAATTAGGGTGCCGAGAACTTTGCCTGCTTCTAAGTCGGAGGGGATGAAGACTACGCAGTCGAGTCCGGCGTGGGCTGCGATCGCCGCCGTAGAGTTAGCTAAATTACCAGTGCTGGCACAGGATACTGTTGTGAAACCTAATTCTCTCGCTCTACTGAGGGCAACGGACACCACTCTATCTTTGAAGCTAAGAGTGGGCATATTGACCGCATCATTTTTAATATAAAGATTTTTTAGACCCAGGCGACGAGCTAGGCGGTGCGATTTTAATAGAGGAGTCATGCCGGTGCCGACATCGATCACGTTATCTGTAGCGACGGGCAGAAATGCGCGGTAACGCCAAATCGAGTTTGGTCCGGCTTCGATGGTTTGTCTGGTAACGGTGCGGCGGATAGCATCGTAATCGTATTTGACTTCTAGCGGCCCGAAACAGCAATCGCAGACGTGTTTTGCTTGAAGTTCGTATTCTTCGCCGCATTCTTTGCACTTGAGGGCTGTGAAGGTTGCTGCTGTCGATTGGGTTCTGGTCGCCTGGGTCATAGCTAAACTCTCCAGTTTTGCAATGTTGTTAACTCTTTTCGCAGAATACCACGGTGAAATTAGTGCGTCAACCATACCCGATTTTTTTAGTCGGGATTGATTTTTGAGTGAGATGGTGGTTGTTTAACTTGCATCGTTGGGTGGGCTAGGTGCAAGACTCCACAAGGCTTATACTCGTTTTCTGCCTCTGCCTGGAAATCCGCAGCGGTGGGTTTTGCCTCTTGGTCGATCGAGTTCAAGGAGGATTTGACGAACAATTTGTTACAAAACTTAATATTGGTTATTGGTGTTAATTCCAATGCCCCATCCGCCATCCCCCCTTGGGGAGGTAGGGGGTGACAGGTGTAGGTTTTTTACAACGGGGTAATATGGAGATCTTTTGACACTTGGTCACACCAGGGCGATCGAACCAAACACGTGGAGGCGCAAACAACCTCAATGCTGAAGAATAAGCATCTTAAAGATTAGTCATGTATCGTCTCTCAACGAATGGCTCACCTGTCGATACCTCAAGGGATGGGATTAGCTACTTGGAGATTCGGTGGGGTCAGGACCAAATCTAACTGACTACTGACTAATCAACTATTTTTTGCTGTTTATAAAGTTCCTTAAACTTACGCTGCTGCTGATTATGATCTACGATGCGATCGGGATAAGGAAGAAATTTGCGTTCTAAGGGCAAAATATTTCCCGTTAGCAAAAGTTTCGTATCTACTCTGCGCAATTCAGGAACCCAGTGCCGAATATATTCACCTTCCCGGTCAAATTTTTGAGCTTGACTCGCGGGATTAAATATGCGTAAAGGCTTCGGGTCCATACCACTGGATGCACTCCACTGCCAGCCACCATTATTAGCAGAAAGGTCGCCATCTATCAATTTTTGCATAAAGTATTTTTCCCCCCACTGCCAGTTAATAATTAAATCTTTAGTGAGGAAACTAGCGACTATCATCCGGCACCGATTGTGCATCCAACCAGTCTGATTCAACTGCCGCATTGCCGCATCTACAATCGGATAGCCAGTTTTGCCTCTACACCAGGCTTGAAAAAGTTTTTCATCATTTTCCCAAGGAAAGTCTTTGAAGGGTTGACGGTAGGGCCCATCTGCTAATTCAGGAAAATTATACATTGCGTGTTGATAAAATTCTCGCCACGCTAATTCCTGTTGCCAAGTGCGGATATTTTTCTGCCCTTCTTCGTTGCGACAATTATCCATTAATCTCTGGGTAGCTTGCCAAACTGTGCGAATGCCGATGGCACCAAATTTGAGAGCAGGGCTGAGTTGGGATGTGCCATTAATTATGGGAAAATTACGTTGGTCTTGATATTCGTAAATTGCCAAATCACAAAATTCTTCCAATTTTTGTTGCGCTGGATTTTCTCCTGGTTCTATTAACAAGGGATTTTCCCAAATAAAGCCCAAGTCTCTGGCGCTAGGCAACATTTCCATTGCACCTGCTTGGCGTGCAATTTCTGTTTCTGCTGCGGTTAATCCTGTCATTTCTTCTAAAGAAATGATGGGCAGTGTCTCTACTGGTTGGGTTTTGGGTAGGCTGTTCCATTTTTTCCAAAATGGTGTATAAACAGTATATGGATTTCCCGTGCCTGTGCGAATTTCCTCTGGCGCGTGCAGTAGTTGATCCCAGAAATTTTTGACTTGAATTCCTGTTTGTGCTAGGGCATTAGATACTGCAAAATCACGTTTTTTTGCATAGGGTTCCACATCCCAGTTCCAAAATACTGCTTTGGCATTTATAGCTGTGGCTAGTCTGGGGATGGCTTCACTAGGTTCATCTTGAATTATCAGTAATTGACTGCCCGATTCCGCGTAACTCTGCTGAAGTTTTTGCAAACATCCCATCATGTATGTGACTCTGGCTGGGGCTACGTCATCAAGATTGAGGAGTTGGCGATCTAGACAGAAGAGGCCTACTACTTTCGGGCTTTGTTGCCTTGCTGCTGCTAGTCCGATGTTATCACAAATACGCAAATCTCGGCGATGCCAAAATAAAATTAGATCAGACATTCGATTTTAGATTTTAGATTTTAGATTTTAGGTTTGAGAACAACCTCCACGGCTCAATCCGCGAGATTGTCAGCAAATCATTTTAATTTAAAAAAGGACGGGCTAAAAAGAAGCTAGAAATAGATTTTGCATCTATGGGTTCCCCAGATAAAATCGCTGTTTCTAATTCTTCAGGAGTGAATAAAACGGTTTCCATGTCTTCATCATCGTCTTGTGCTGGTGGCTTCTCCAGCTTTTCCAAATCTAGGGCTAAAAAAGCATAAATGATTTCATCTGAATAACCGGGGGCGAGCAAAAATTCCCCTAATTTTTGCCATTTACCCGCGCGATATCCTGTTTCTTCTTCGATTTCGCGTTTAATAGTTTCGGCGGGGTTTTCATTAACTTCTATTGTACCAGCGGGAAATTCTAAAATTCGCCCTTGAGCCGCAAAACGATATTGTCGCACCAAGACAAGTTTACCTTCGGGGGTTACTGGTACTGCTAGGGCTCCGCCTGGGTGACGAATACATTCCCATTCGCCTTCGGCACCGTTGGGAAGCCGGAGAGTGGCTACGTCAAAATTAAATTTGCGTCCTTGGTAAAACAGGCGTTGTTTCAGGACTTTGGGTAGTTCTCGATCGCTCGACATAAGCAACAAATGAATAATTTGAGAGTACACTGATTTATGACATCATATCAAATCCGGTTGCATGGGCATGGGAAATTGGGAATTGAGAAGTAAGTGATAATTAGTTTTGTGTCTTTTCTAGACTATCATTTTTTCTATTCCCGAAGAATCTGCCGTTTGGACCATTTGTGCGATCGCACTTCCTGTCACCGGATGCACCCAATCCGGGGCAATTTCTGCCAAAGGGACTAATACAAATGCTCTTTCTGTCATTCGGGGGTGAGGTAGAGTCAGCGTCGGAGTTTGTAGGACTAAATTATCATATAACAGCAAATCTAGGTCTAGGGTTCTGGGTCCCCATTTTTCTTGGCGAATTCGATTAAATTTTATTTCTATTTCTAATAAAGCTAATAGTAACTGTTCTGGTTCTAGGGTAACTTCTAGGATGGCACAGGCGTTGATGTAATCGGGTTGTGGTGGCCCGACCGGGGCTGTTTGATACCAGCTTGAATGAGATTTTACTTCTATTTCTGGGGTGTTGTTTAGAGTTTCGATCGCGCTTTTGAGAATTGTGAGGGAGTCCCCTAGGTTGCTACCGAGGGCGATGGCGCATTTTGTTGATTTCATTGGAATTTGAATTGGAATATTTTAACCGCAGAGAACACAGAGAACGCAGAGGGAGATAACAGAGATGAATAAGTCTGATGAAGAGTGGATTTGATATAAGTCTCGATGGTTCTGTAACAAATTGTTTTAATTTTGGCTTAATTTATGCTTAATCTTTGTTGATTATACTTGATAAGTATCAGTGTTTAATTTGGAAATTAATGAGTTTTTACCGTCTCCTTTTGTCTGCCTTGATTCTAGTCACTATTAATTTTACATCAACTACATCGATCGCCTTGGCTGAAACTAAGGAAACCAATCTTACCGTAAATTCCGATGATAGTCAATCTTTTGCCAGTTTAGTACAGCAGGCGGAAGATTTAGCGAAAGAGTCGATCGCCCGCGAGTTCCAAAACAATCCCGGATTGACAGAGGTGACGATTATAGTTACAGCGGATCGCAGCAGACGAATGGTTCCTGTTTTGCGATCGAGAGTATCTCGCAACCAGTGGCAGAAAGATTCCAGAATCGAACAGTGGACTAGATATTTTGCCGATGCTAAATACCTCTTGGGATTCAGAGAGGGCAATATTTCACCAGCCAATTCTGGACCATCGCAAACTATCAACGTACCAGCACCCAGCCGGCCGGCCTCCCGACAAAACGATCCAGGCTTTCGAGATGACTAATGGGGAATTGGGAATTGGGAATCGGGAATCGGGCATCGGGCATCGGACATCGGTAACAAATAACCAATCACCAATAACCCTTCGACTCCGCTCAGGGCGACGCAAATAACCAATAATTAACCAAAATATAATCTCACTTTAATTAACCTTCATGTTAACTTCCCTTAATTTAACAACGGTAAAATCTCATAGAGAATCACCAGATTAGGGATGTGGGGTTGAACAGGAATTTATGTCTAAAATAACTCGCCGACAACTGCTAATTTTCTTCGGAAGCAGTGCAGCTACAACTGTGCTTGCGCCTCAACTAACTGAAACACTATTCGGCATCAATTCCACCTCTGCCGAAGCTGCGTTCAGTCCGATATCTTTCACTCCATTAAGACTTCCTCACCCACTGCCAGTTTATCAAGAATTGTCGAGCTTTATGCCAACCGGCCTAAACGGACAAGGAACTGTGATGGCGGCTTCGCAGAATACTAAATTAACTAGCTACAACGTTGTTGACGATGTAGTTGTACCACCGGAATACGAACGCTATGTGATTCTCCGCTGGGGCGATCGCGTTTTTCCCGATCTATCCGACTATTTCGGCTACAACAACGACTACACAGGCTTCGTAGGCCTTCGCGGCAGCAATGACGACGGCTATCTCTGGGTCAACCACGAGTATGTATCCTTCCCAATGTCAAAACAGGCACCGGAAACGCCGACAGATTTGGCATCATTTCCCGCAACCGATCGCGCCGTCATCGGTCTAGACTTATCCGTAAAGAATCGCGCTACCTTGGGCGAATTCTTGTACAATATGGGTGGTTCGATCGTCCGCATCACCAAACAAGCCAATGGGAGATTTGGCGCGATCGCCCGCGACCCCCTCAACCGACGCATCCACGGACTTTCCGGCCTCGGAATCAACAGCCAGCGTGCCGACCAATACAAAGATGTCACATCCTGGGGAAGCAGACAAGGCGACGACAAATATCTTACAGGTACCGGCCCGGCGGCCACCCAAGTTTTCGCCCAAGTCAACAGCGACGGGCTGGGAAACCGGATCATAGGTACTGCCTACAACTGTTCCGGTGGCACAACCCCCTGGGGTACAATCCTCTCCGCCGAAGAAAACTTCCAAGGTAGCGAACTATTCTTCGTCGGAGTTCAGGAAAACATCAAACCCAACGGCGCCCAAACAGGCTACGCCAAGGGGACTACAGGTGAAGAATTCGGCTTAGTCGGCGAAAAATACGGCTGGATGGTAGAAGTCGATCTCCAAGATCCGAATTTCCGCCCCCGCAAACACACTGCTTTAGGTCGTTTCCGCCACGAAAACGTCGCGATGCGCGCCGAAGCAGGCCGCAAGCTAGTAGTGTACATGGGTGACGATCGCAGAGGCGGACACACCTGGAAATTTGTCAGCAACGGTACTGTCACCAATCCCGCAGATAAAAACAATAGCCGCTTGTTTGAAGACGGCACTTTGTACGTTGCCCAATTCAATCGTAACGGTGCTGGAAGATGGCTACCACTGGCATTAAATAGCCCAACAAATCCAGTCAGTCCCAAAAAAATGGGCGAAGCCGAATTAGCAAGTTTTGGCAAAGCTCAAAGAGATGCCAATACTCGCTTACCAAAACGTGCCGGAATTGCCGGTCAAACCGAAGACGGCGGTTCTTTTGTAGTAGACACAACTAATGAAGCAACAGCACTTCCCGGCTACAGAAATAAAACTCTTGCTAATTTCTACACCAGCCAAGGTGCGGTTTTAGTTGATGCCTTTTTAGCTGCTAATTTAATTGGTGGCACTCCGACGGCGCGGCCTGAAGATTTGGAAATTCATCCTACAACTAAGGAAGTTTTCATTGCTTATACTGACGGCGCACCGGGAAGCGACGGCTATCCAGATTCTCGCATTTTTAATGTTGCGAAATACACTGCCGCCCTCAACAGCGGTCAGCAGTCGGGAGGAATTTACAAGATAATTGAAGATAGTTCCGACGGTGCGGGTTCGACATTCCGCTGGCAACGTTTTAGTCAAGGTGGAGAAGCCGGTGCGGTAGCTGGGGCGGGATTTGCTAGTGTAGATAATTTGGCTTTTGACACTCAAGGTAATATTTGGGGTGTCACTGATATGTCTACTAGCACGCACAATGGTTTTGATGTTGGTTCTGCGGCAAAACAAGCTGCGATCGACCACAAGAAGACTGGTAATACATCAGAATTTACTGGTGTTTTCGGCAACAATTGGCTGTTTTATATTCCAACGAACGGCCCGAATGCAGGAAGTGTAATTCCCTTTGCTTACGGGCCGAACCGGTGCGAAATCACTGGTCCAACTTTTATCGGAGATACGCTGGTAGTTGCGGTGCAGCATCCTGGCGAAGATTGCCCGATCGATGATGGTACTGTACTCAGCCGACAAATTGAAATGTTGGATTTGAACGGTGCTGTTTTCAATCAGACTCGGACTGTTTCTCGCGGCAGTTTGTGGCCGAGTAATATCTCGAATGATTCGCGTCGTTCGCCCATGCCTTCGGTGATTGGGATTCGTCGCTTGCGATCGACTACAACGGGTCAGTTTGTTTAAATAGGACTTACAATGGTGCCCAGAAACCGGGTTTTTGTCCAGGTATGTCGTCGGAGTCGGCAGATTTGGTAAAAACCCGGTTTCTTTGGTCGAGTGCGTAAATCCTGCTTAAGAAATTAGGAGACGGCTTGGCCTTAGTCCCTACCCAAAATAACATTGTAGGGACTAAGGCCAAGCCCATTGGTGTCAACTTAAGCTTGAAAGCCTTCCAAGTCCATTAGTCATCCCGCGAGTCCGACAGGGAATTAATTCCCTGTCTAATAGCTAAAGTCCTCTCAAAGAGGACTCAAGAGTTGAAAATTCTTCTCTTCAGTCCTCTTTGAGAGGACTTGCGCTTTGAGGCAGGGGTTTCAACCCCTGCCGGACTATTGGTTGTACCTTAAGTTGACACCAATGGGCACTGCCGTCTCCTCTATATCATTCCGATGCAACTAAGAAAATTGTACTTGGCGATATAAATCGGCGATCGCAATTTCTAGATTCACCGATTCAAGTTGCAAGGAATCGCCAAAACCATACTCCGATAGCACCCATTGCCCCTGTTGATTGCGCCGAAACATCTCTACTCCTGGCTGTTCAACTTGTACCAAGACATACTCTTGCAGTGTTGAAAATTGGCGGTATTTCGCAAATTTAGTACCGCGATCTACTGCTTCGGTGGAAGGCGATAAAACTTCGATAATCAAGGAAGGAAATTGCACTAATTGTGGATCGTTATCGCGATCGTCGCAAGTTACCACAACATCAGGATAAAAATACTTTCGCCCTAGTTCTGCCTGTAGTTTCACAGCTAAGATGTAAATCTCGTAGGGGAGATTCAGGCGATCGTCTAATAGCTTGAAGAAGTTGATGCAAATCCGATTATGATTGCGGGTTTCGCCTCCTATCGCGACTACTGTGCCATCCCAATACTCGTAGCGTTCTTCTTGGGTGGGTTCCCAAGCCAGGTATTCTTCTGGGCTCATCGATAGGCGATCGGGTAAGGCAACCATAATGCGATCGGGAATGAAGTATGTTTCTAGAATAGCTTGAAGAAAAGGGCGATCTGATTTTGGATTTTAGATTTTGGTTACAACTCATTGTTGTCCCTTCACGCTATTTCTTTGCTAAGTTTCTCCTGCACCCACAAATTTAAAAGCGTTTCTGGAGAAACACCTTGACGTTTAGCGATGGAACGAATTTGCTCTGATAAAGTTACTTCAACACGATAATATATGATCTCAGATTGAAGATTTACTGAAAACTCAGCAGCATCAGTTTCCTCCCAATAATCTGCCAGATCGCGATCGTCCCAAAACTCGCCTATTTGCTGATAAGATTCAGCTTCTGAGATAGCACTTTTACGTTTTCTGGTATTTTCTTCGTTCAGCATTTGTCATGTCCCGTGCAGATAAAATTAATGCTTGCCTATCTTCTTTATAAACAAAGAAAACAATCAAGTAGCGTCCGGCATCAGTTTGTCCCAAAGCAGCGTAAACATTTTCATCCTGACGATGCCCTTTTTCGACAAAGCGGAAAACTGCAAAGTTCTCAAAGACTTCTCTAACTTCTTGTGGGCTAACAGAATGTTTTCGAGCTAGTTTTTCAACGATATCTTCTAGCCAGATAAAGCCTGTGATTTCCACTTGATTTATATGTCCTTATCACTGCTCACTCCTAGTGTATCATAGAATGCCAGCAATGGTTGTATCCATTACACTGCATGGGCGATCGCATATTGCTTCAACACAGGCGGCACAGTGTAACTACTTCCTTGTTGTTCTATCAAGCAGCGCCGCGATAGAGATTGCAGCGCATTTACCAAATCTGACAGCGGGATTGTATCATTTTCAAGTAATTTTATGCGATCGATCGGCTGGCTTTCCCTCGCCAACAAGGAGATTACTTGTTTTTCTAGTTCCGATAGGCGATCGAACTTAGGTTTTGTAATTTGTTTGGGAATGCCCAATAGGTTATGATATGTTTGTTTGCAGTTCTGTTTTTCTCCGGTAATACCAATTTTTTATGAGGCTGCATAGAATCCGATCCCCCCTAGCCCCCCTTAATAAGGGGGGGACAAGATTCTTCTCAAAGTCCCCCTTCCCCCCTTGGGGGGGGCTAGGGGGGGGGTGGGGATTTAGGGGGATCGGGATCTGATTGGAGAGTTTGAAAACACGCCCTAGCCCCCCTTAATAAGGGGGGGACAAGATTCTTCTCAAAGTCCCCCTTCCCCCCTTGGGGGGGGCTAGGGGGGGGTGGGGATTTAGGGGGATCGAGATATATGCAACAACCCATTAAATTGGTATAAGGTTAAAGTTGATTTTTGATGAAGGTAGGCAATTAGAGGTTGTGCAGGCAATTGAGCGGGTGAGAGACGGAATTCTCTGGAAACCTGGAAAAGCAATGTCTCATTTACTCAAAAGGATTAATTTAGGGCATTTAGAGCAGGACGCGACCCTTGAAGAATATAATGGAGTTATCAGTTTTATTGTTAGGGATGCTGACGCTAAAGTTTATGTGTACGTCTACGGAAAAACGTTTTATCCCACAGTTACCAGCAGTGTAAACAACACAATATGGCTGGTAATGATGGGCTTGGATGGAGTTTTAGAAACGGCTTTTCCTCCAAAGGAACCGGAAAGCTACCTGGCTAATTCAATGTTTATTTATGTAGGTTTAGTTAAGGATTTGTTATGAATATTTTGCTAAAAAACTATTGTGTAATGGTTGAATTTCCTGATGTGAGTGGGGCTGAACATTTAGAAATGTTGCAACTTAGAGATGAGTTGGCAAAAGTGGAATCTCAACTGAGTGAGGAAGAGAAAGGTTTATTAGCAAATGCCGATCGACGGTTAGTTGAACAAGCAAGGGAGTTTTACGAGGAGTTGTCGCGGTTTGTAGATTTGGCTGAGAAGCGTAAATTTGAAGAGATTACGCCTCAGCGTTGGTGGTGGTATTTGGATGTTTTGGCATTGTTGCCGAATTTGAGGAAACAAGAGTTGACAAGCGGTGTTGTTTGAAAAGTTGATTCATTGTCGATGTTTGTTAAGTGCGATAATCGAGTTTTGATATATTGCTTCATTATAGGTGACAAAGTGTAACTACTTCCTTGTTGTTCAATCCAGCAGCGCCGCGATAGAGATTGCAGCGCATTTGCCAAATCTGGTAGCGGAATTGTATCATTTTCAAGTAATTTTATGCGATCGACTGGCTGGCTTTCCCTCGCCAACAACGAGATTACTTGTTTTTCTAGTTCCGATAGGCGATCGAACTGCTGCTGTAAAACATCTTTCAAATCTTCTGGTAACAATATGGTATCATTTGGTAATAACTCAGTCACTGCTCCTCCCAACTCAAGAATCAGAGTCGCCACGCTTTTTAACCATAGGGGATTGCCTTGGTAGCGATGAATGAGAGTTTCACTGTTGTCGCTTTCTGCTAACCCATAATCTCTGAGTATTTCCCGTGCGGCTGCGATGTCTAAACCTTTGAGTTGTAAGGTACGAATGGCAGTATTTTGGTTTTTAACTTGGGTCACTTCTCTGGGTTGTTCCCAACCGATTAGCAGCAAGCAACTTTGATGGGATAATTTTTCTATTTGTTTGAATAAAGATCGATATTCTTCGCATTCTGGTTTATATTTTCCTGCCGATTCGCTGCTACAGAAAAGGTTGTGAACGTCATCTAAGACTATTAAACAGCGATGGTTTTGCAAATACTTAATCAGCGGTAAGCGTTTCTGGTTGGTTGGGGACAAATCTTGTTTTTCTGAATTGGATAAAAGCTGTATTAGGTTAGATTGAAATTTATCTATGGTGGGGAATTCGTCTAGGGTGTACCAAACTGCGTACTCAAACTCGTCTTTGATTTGTTGTACGAGTTTTACTGCTAGGGATGTTTTGCCGATGCCGCTGATGCCGGTGAGGGTGATGAGGCGGCTGTGTTGTTGTAGAATCCAGGTGGTGAGGGTGTGGAGTTCGGAAGTGCGATCGTAAAAAGTGCCTAATTCTGGCATCTCGCTTAAATCTTGATGTGGAGTTTCAGGTTGTTTTAAGTTAGATGTTTCTTGATTTGGTGGGTGTGAGTTTGGGATATTTGGTGGGTGTCTTCCTTCTCCACAGAGGTTAAAGATACCAATTCCTACAACAACATCTTTTGAAAAGTTTGAAACATTAGAGACTTGGAACCTGTGAATTGCCGACGCAAAATTCTTTTTATTGACATCTTCTCCCAACTCTTCTGAAAGTAATTGCCATAATTCCGAAGCCGCATTCCTAACACGACTTTCAGAACAGTCCAAGTCTTTGGCTACGTGCTTGTATGTATCGTGTTGTAGAGTTGCTTTTAGTACCGCCTCTTGTAAATCATCAAGGTGTTGACCCGTTTTCTCGAAGACTATCTTATCTGCAATGTTTAACATTTCTTTAAGATTCATCGGCTTAAGAGGCTGGGATGATTTTGTGTATTATCGCACAGTTTTAGACATTTTAGTATATTTTTAGATATTTTAGTACAAAATTAGATTTAAAGAGAGTGAATGCGGGGAAAGATTGGGGGCAAAATAGGACATTTTGCGGACTAGACAAAGCTTTGATTACTACGGAAAATAGGAGGATTATTAAAGTGTAAGTTCAGGGCTAAACGTTAGTCGTTGATACCTTGTAATGATGCTTTAAGTTTACTACTTAAATTTACCACAAAGAGGTATTAACAATGGCTGGCGTAAATTTTGACCCAATTGAAATCACCAAGGTCCTTGTCTTTGCAGAGAGTAAACCGTCATCTGACAACTATAACGAGCATATTAGACTTGAGATCGAACCTGGTGTAACAGCTGAGAATTATCGAGAACGTCTTGATAGAAGAGCACCCTCCATTACCTACGATATGACCGCATACATGAATAGCGAGGACGGGGGTGGCGGGCGCTTCGCGTATCCATCGCTGTTTCCTGCTGTGGAAAAATTTTTCAATAAAAAAAACGAGATTCCAGATGGTAACTATACTTATGATCAAATCACAGAAATTCTGGGATTAGAAAAAGGTCTAACCATTTTGGGAAAAACAATCAAATTAGGTGATCATGAAATAACTATCTCGCAGTATGGAACCGAAATCAACAGCGAGGACTATGTTAAGCGCTCATACATATTCGGTGAAACCAGTTTTAAAGTCACTAAAGAAAAGATGACCTTCGAGGTAAAAGATGGTAAAAGAACGATCAATGGTATGGAAGTGCGTGCTTATGACGACAATTTCGACTATAGTTCTGGTAATCTACTTGTTGGAGTGGCTAACTGGGTGCTCGACTCCGAGTTAAATCCTTATAAGTTGGCTCGTCTTCCAGTTGAGATAAAGTTTGACGGGCCGGGAAATTTTTATCCGGCTTACAGCGAGGAAGAGTTTGAGCTTGAGAGTCAAGTTCAATCAGGTTCTGGTAAGGGAAATTTTCCGGGCGGAGTTGAAAAGCTCAACAAAGAGAGGGATCAATACATAGCAAATCTTAGAAAAAATGATCCCTTCCTGTCTTACGAACGTGGGAATTTGTCAGTGATTTATGGCACTCCCAAGAATGATGATCTTAGCCCCTCGGATGCAAAAAAATCGGTTAATCCTAGCGAACCTTTTCTTATAGTCGGTGGTGCTGGTGACGATACTTTAAGTGGCAGCGCATCGGACGATGAGCTTGATGGAGGTGAGGGATTTGACACAGCAGTCTATAAAGGCGTGGAAGATGAATATAACATACAGAATTTGGCTGATGGCTCCCAACGAATCAGTGACAAGATTCCATCGCGCGACGGTACAGACATCCTTAAGAATATAGAGAAGAAAGTCTTTAAGAAGGGGTCAGCACAAGATATCTGCTTCGTCATTGATACCACCTCTAGTATGTCTGATGATATTGATGAAGTTAAAGCCCGTGCTAGTGAGATTATCAACATAGTATTGGGAGAGAAAAGTGACTCTCCTGACTCTGTGAGTCCTGACAAGACTAACTCTGGTGGCTCTCGAATTGCTGTTGTTGGGTACAATGATCCTGCAACAAATACCTTTCTACCCTTTACGGATCAACCTGACATTGAACAACGGAAAACTGCCGCTCTCAACGCAATCAATAGTATTTCGGTCGGTGGTGGTGATGACTTTCCTGAAGTAGTTAATGCTGGCTTAATCCGCGCTCTGTCTGGTGATGCTGGAGAGTGGCGTGCAGAGGCAGATGTCCGACGAATCATCCTGTTTGGCGATGCACCACCCAAAGACACTGAACTTCGGGCACAGGTACTTGCACTTGCATCTAATGTGGGAAAGTCAGTATCTGCTAGTAGTCTCCCCAGCTCGATGTCAATTGCAGGTGATATTAAGACCAGCAACATTGCAAGCAACCTTGCTGTTACACGCTTCGCTTTACAAACCGATAATCAAGCCAAAATCCCAGTTGAAATTTTCACGATTCAGATTGGCAATGATTCAAGGACTGCGGCTGATTTTCAAAGCCTTGCCACTGCAACGGGTGGTAAAGCTTTAAAGGCAGCCGATGCTTCTAAGATTGTTGACGTAATAATTGAAGCTCTGGGAACATCAGCGCAAAATCAAACCGTTTCGATTACCACACCTGTGCAAAATATTATTAATGGTAGTCCCAATAATGACCGACTACTTGGTTACAGGGGCAATAATATCTTGATAGGATTAGAGGGCAATGACACATTATATGGTGGCAAAGGTAACGATATGGTAGATGGTGGTGTCGGTGACGATCAAGTATGGGGAGATTTAGGTCAAGATATTCTGATCGGTGGTCCAGGTAGTGATACATTTTTCATTACAGGGAACTCGGCTGTGAATTTGCCAGAGCAAGCAGATGTCATTACAGACTTCCAGCCGGGAGACAAAATAGGTTTAGCGAGTGGCTTGTTACTAAATCAGCTTGTGTTTAAACCAATTACCTTACAGTTAAATGGAGGACTTCCCACTGTTTCTACTGCAATTAAACTTAACGAGAGTTATTTAGCAATAGTTCAAGGCGTAGAAACAAGTACACTAACTCCAAATGTTTTCATAGGTGTGTGAATCAGCGCTTAAACTATTAGTAAAGCGTGAGCTTTATTAAGAAACCGGGTTTCTCAGATAACTTAAGCATCGCCGCCGAGATTTTGTTCAGAAACCCGGTTTCTCACGCTCATGCGATCGCCCTCCATCTAATTCACAGTCAACAAACTCGACATATTCAGCACTTTCTCCGACCAAATCCTTCCCTCTTCTCCAACTCTCATTCGTTGTTCCGCATCCTCCCAAATCCTTGCCCAAGAATATTGCCAGCAAGCTAACTGAATCTGCAACTCAACTAACTCAGCAGCTATTTCTATCTCTGCATCTTGAGCAGTCCATTCAATAAACAGCTTACTTTCTTGCAGCAGACTTTCAATTATTTCGCCATTAGCTGCATTTTGACAGCGAGATTTAAGTCGTGCCAAATTCGATGCTAAATTTCCCAAACGAATCGGTAATTCGTCTCGCAAATAGCGTTCCTTTAAAGCATTCCAATCTCTCATAATCCTCCTAATAACTGTTGAACTATCTGAGAAACTTTTTCTCGAATCATCGGATCTTGAATTTCCATCGAACGATTGTTCTGACGGGGACGGATATTGATTAGAGATTCATATCCTACTTCTTGTGTCAGCGGATACCAATCTGCTCCCCAAATATTTACCTGCTTGGTCCCATTTTCAAGCAACACAGCTTCGCAATCAGCGTGAAGTTCTCCACCACCTGCCAAAATTCCCCGTTCGATATCCACTGCTAGTTTAATATAACTGCTAAGGATTTCTAACATTTCTTCAAGTTGCTCTTTAGTAGCACGCTCTTGTATCAGATTAATCATCTTTGTCTATGTTTTCCATAGTATCTTTAAACTCAGCGGGCATTTGGAGAAGCAATATGCCATCGGTTCCAATATGCGATCGCAGTTTCATTGTTTCCATGTCAGACTCCAGAAACTTCGAGCAATTCTAGTTTACCTCAAAGCTGTTGGCTTTTACCAGTATCTTGACCGATCGCATAGGTGCTATTGAATGGGAAGGATCTCGCCCCTCGCAGCAAATACCAAACAGTGCGATGATTGTACGGGTAGCGATCGCCCGCAGAGTGCATCAAGAGCGATCGCCCTTCGCAGCAAATACCAAACACTGCGATAATTGTACCGAGAGCGATCGCCTCTAAGGTGAATTCCGCATAAAATCCTTATTAACAGCAGCATTTTCTATCTGATTACGGAATACATCAAGCATTCCCATAATTTCTGCGTGTAACTCTATATACTCTTCTCTGTCAACCGTCAAATAGTTACCATGTGCAATTTCGTTTCTTGTTTTCAAAAGCTTAATATCGATTAACACGGACTTAGTAGAGTAAACCGAAAAGTCTATTCCCAGAGTACAAGTTATTTCCTTCAAAATGTCAGAAGACAGATTGGATGCAGTAGAAATTGCATCTTTGTCTTTGTATGGCAAAGAGCATTTAGTATTTAAGTTAGAAAGGAAGAAATCACAAACAGGTATATATAATGATGGTTTATTTGTGTCTCTCGCCTCATTCAATTTTGTCTTCATTGCCAAAGCTAGAAAATTGCTACTAAGCTGATCGTAGCGAAGCTTTTGCATTGCAACATACTCTAGGTAACTATTTGATGCTAATTTGACAAAACCTTCCCAATGAGCATAGAGAATACATATTCCACTCCGAATCAACGCACTATGCCTTTGAGGAGAAACATTTCTCGCTTCTACCAAGGATTTGAGTTCCGAAAGTTCCTTCTTTCGCCAAGCAAGATCGGTTGAAAGCTTATCACTTAATTGTCCAGCAGTTCGGATACTCATTAGGGTGAAAATACTTCTCTACCAAGCGGAATCAGGTAAGGTAAACGTCTTGCAGCATTCACGCCAGCTCCCGACCATTTTTGATAAGTTGGATGTGACCAAATACCTTTTATTTTATCAGATATTTGGTTTATTTTAGGTAGACTTTTATAGTGATATCCGATTCCCAACGCTACCACTTCATATGCGGATAATAGAAAACCACCAAGGAAGCTGTCTTGTTCAGATTTATATCTTTTGAAACTATCATCACCTGTAATTTTATTTAGAAGATCGAATGTTATTTTGAATGCAGTTTCTATATGCTGATAATCTAATTTTTTATTAACAGCGATTTCACGCATCTTGTCTGTCAGAAAAACGCTAACATCACCACCCAACTTGTGAAGGCTTAGCTCATCTTGATCGAAGAGAAGTATGAAACGCAATACTAACTCCATATCATACTGTTCTTCATAAAGTCTATCACTTAAAGCCGTGCATTTTTTGAATGATTCATAATCTGCCAGTGAACGCATCAATTGATATAAATCTTTATTCAACATCAAAAGAATGCAATTTCTCACTTCTTGAGGTGTAGCAACTGAACCTCCTGTATTCAGTCGCTGAAATAGCTCATACTTAATCATTTCATCGCTTTCTTTCTCAACAATATTGACAGCAATTTTTGAGCGTTTAATCAATAAACGTTGTGTTTGAGTGAAAGAATTATCTTTGTCATTTGGATCGTTCCATTTTTTTCCTTCTAAAGAATCTAAATATGTAGTTTTTTGTAGAGCTACTGGCTGTGTATTGTTTTCTGATTCATCTTTTTTCAAAATACCGACAAATTCATATATTGTTGATAGTCTCTGAACACCATCTACAACATCCCAAACACCATCATCTCTTTGGCTAACAAAAATTGGTGGAATAGGTATACCTAGCAAGAGTGATTCTATAAAGGTTGATTTTTGATGATCGGACCAACGGAAAAATCTCTGAAAATCTGGATGAATATCAATCTCACTGCTCTCATAAAGACTAATCCACTCCCCAATAGACATTGAGTAGCTATCAGTCCGAATTTCTTGCCTTGTTTTGTCAATCTCATCTTGCAGGGACATAGTTCAATGTGTATTAAATGTTGTTATGTATAACCATTTTTGTAGAATAGGGATACTTAGCCATTCTACTGTGTTCCGTTGCGCCTGACAAAAAGTCAGTCTTTAACCATGTAGATTATACCATATCAAACGATTTCTTGCGTAACTCTGATTAATTAACCAAATTACTGCGGACGAATTCCCTGAATAAACTCCTGTCTTGCCTCAATTATTGAAGGCATTAAAACGCAACGCACCAGCAATTCTAAATCCAACTCTGGCAACAACTCACTTCTTAAAACTTGCTCATAATTATCCTCACGCAGCCCATAAACATCAAGCCGATTATTTTCCCAAAACCAGACTTCAGGAATGCGAAGTCGCAGATATTTAGCTAGTTTATTTGTACTACCGCTAGTAATCGTCACTTCTATTGCTAAATCGGGATGTTCTTTCTTCTCATCTATATAATAAGACTCGTCTGGTTCAAAGGAAACATCTTTGGCTCGATTTCGGCGAGTCGCACTACCTACAGGAAAAAATGTAATTCCGAACTCACAAAAGTATGCTTCCAGCAATATAGCGATCGCCTTTTTAAAGCTTTCATGTGCTTCGCCCAGTGTCATAAACTCGATCCACCCATCAAGATAAGTTATCCGCAAACCAGAAGAGTCTGCCATCAAAGATTCTAGAGCCTCAAATTGCTCCCAACTATAATAACCAGGGAGAAGCAATCGCTGTTCGGCAAGCGTAACTGTTTCTTCTAAAAGTTGTGCAGTCATAGGTATAGCCATCTTACTTTAATATTGCTAGCCTTTATCTAGTATAACCCCGGTAGGGAACATAAAATCGCCTTCAAAACTTAGTTAATAAGATCGATTATTATTCTATCGAATACCCTTCAAAAACTCCGTCCTTGCCTCAATTATTGAAGGCATTAAAACGCAACGCACCAGCAATTCTAAATCCAACTCTGGCAACAACTCACTTCTTGAAACTTGCTCATAATTATCCTCGCGCAGCCCATAAACAGAAAGTCGATTATTTTCCCAAAACCAGACTTCAGGAATGCGAAGTCGCAAATACTTAGCCAGTTTATTTGTACTCCCGCTAGTAATCGTCACTTCTATTGCTAAATCGGGATGCTCTTTCTTTTCACCTATATAATAAGACTCATCAGGTTCAAAGGAAACATCTTTTTCTTGATTTCTGCGAGTTGCGCTTCCTACAGGAATAAAGTTAATCCCTTTCTCAAAAAAGTAAAATGCTATAAATATAGCCAAAATACTTTTGATCTCTTCATGTGCTTCACCCAATGTCATAAACTCAATCCACCCATCAAGATAAGTTATCCGCAAACCAGAAGAGTCTGCCATCAAAGATTCTAGAGCCTCAAATTGCTCCCAACTATAATAACCAGGGAGAACAAATCGCTGTTCGGCAAGGGAAACTATTTCTTCTAAAAGTTGTGCTGTCATAGATATAACCATCTTACTTTAATATTGCTAGCCCTTATCTGGTATAACCCTGGTAGAACATGAAATCGTATTCAAAACTTAGCGAACAAAGTCAATCGATCTTACTGCGGTCTAATCCCATTCAGAAACTCCGTCCTTGCCTCAATCCTTGAAGGCATTAAAACGCAACGCACCAACAATTCTAAATCCAACTCTGGCAACAACTCACTTCTTGAAACTTGCTCATAATTATCCTCGCGCAGCCCATAAACATCAAGCCGATTATTTTCCCAAAACCAGACTTCAGGAATGCGAAGTCGCAAATACTTAGCCAGTTTATTTGTACTCCCGCTAGTAATCGTCACTTCTATTGCTAAATCGGGATGCTCTTTCTTTTCACCTATATAATAAGACTCGTCAGGTTCAAATGAGACATCTTTGGCTCGATTTCTGCGAGTCGCACTACCTACAGGAATATATTCAATTCCCATTTCACAAAAGTAGAGTTGTAGCAAAAAATTAAGAATACAACTGATTGTCTCATGTGCTTCACCCAGTGTCATAAACTCAATCCACCCATCAAGATAAGTTATCCGCAAACCAGAAGAGTCTGCCATTAAAGATTCTAGAGCCTCAAATTGCTCCCAACTATAATAACCGGGGAGAACAAATCGCTGTTCCCCAAGCGTACCTATTTCTTCTAAAAGTTGTGCAGTCACAGGTATCACCATCCTATTTTAAATATTACTAACCCCTACCTAGTATAGCATTCGCCAAGGCGCTTTGTTTCTTGCTCCCTGAGCGGAGTCGAAGGGAGTCTCTCACATTCTAGCTTAATCAGTCTTCGACGCACTCACCTAAAAAAACCCGGTTTCTTCCAAAAATCATCGCTTTTTCCATAAATATTGATGCAGAAACTTGGTTTTTGGCCACCCGTCAAGGACTGAGCTTCAAAAACCCGGTTTCTCGCGATATTCGTCAACCTAAAATGACACAATTACCTTAAGAAACCGGGTTTTTGCCTAAGTCCTATTAATTAACTAACTCGATCGCCCTTTTAGTCAACGCCTCAGCAGTCAACCCATTAAACGCCATCAATTGACCAGCACTAGCAGTAGTTTCCCCCCGCTTCCAAGCGAAAGTATCCCGCCGACAATTGCTGCGTAGCATCACAGGCTCCAACATCCCAGAAGCACCGCCTATCACGCCCAACAAGGCATCTCCACCAAACATTTCGGCAAATTTGTCATCGCTCAAAAAGCCGCCGTCAGCCTCGGAACAAGTATCCCAAGCAACATCAGTTGGGCGGTACAAACGGCGCGGATTGATGATAGAAACAATCCGCGAACCAACACCTGATTTTTCCAAAGATGCCGCTGCTTCAAACACCGGAATCAAACTCATATCGCCAATTACAGCAAATACAACCTTCTTACTCCCCCCTTGATTAAGGGGGGTTTGGGGGGGTTCGATTTCTTGCAACACAATAGCACCATCTTCCAAACCTTGGCGCGTCTGGGCAAAAGTAGTCCGAATTGGCAATGGCGACTTACTCGCAGTAATCACAATTCCCTTATTCTTCGCAGTCAAAGCCCAATCGTAACAAGCTTGAATACTGTTAGCATCGGGTGGAAACAAAGGAAACACATTGCCATTCCGCATCATTGCCGCAAAATAAGCCTCAATTTCTGGGCGCTGGTGCGTCCAACCATTGCGACCTTGCTCTAAAGCACCTGCTGTAAATAAGGTGACAGTAGCTGGAGTTGGACGACGTAATTCTGCCATTGCTTGGGTGACAGTTTGCCAAATTGGTAAACCATTGATGGCAAAAGATTCGTAGGAACACCACAAAGTCCGCGCGCCGAATAAGCACAAACCTACGGCTAAACCTGCACAAGCATCTTCACTTAAAGGTTCGTAAACTTGACCGTTTGGCGATTGATTGTACAGGTCATCTGTGGTTGGGTGAATGATTTTCAGGGCTTGGTTGATGTTGGCAATTCCTGATGCTTCGTTGCCATCTGCATTGGTGACTACAAAAGTGCGATCGCGCTCACCGACTTTCCCTACCAAACGTCCCATTGCAGTTGTCGAAACCTTCGCTTCTCCACCAACTGCAAATTCCTCTAAAGGCAATTCACCTAAATCTGCCAATGGTAATTCAAACTCTGTTACCACAGTTTTTGCTGCTGGCCCGCCGCCCGCGCGTTCAGCATTTGTCCGCACCAATTCCCAAGCTTCCACACTCAAAGCGCGCTCTTTTAAAGCACTGACAATGTGCGGTGCATCGAGGGTATCTTTGGGATAAAGGTTGTGCGATTTGGCTCCAAGCGCGTGCACGCCCGCACCTTTCAACTGTTTGATGATAAACACAGTTAGTTTGCCACCGAGAGCAGATTTAGCTGCTTGGTCAACCCCTTGTAAAACAGCTTTGGTAAATGCCATGCGCTGTTCTAGGGAAAAAGCTGTGCTGTCAATATAATCTCCCGTTTGACTTCCATCATCAAATTCCTTAGCGTCAATTAAGATGATTTCTTCAAAACCATTTCCTTGCCAATAAGCAATCATTTCCGCATTGGTTTTAGTCGAAACCATGCTATGATGTTCCTGAGAATATCCGTTCCAAACTAACACTGGTAGAAAGTTAGTAACGCTCGGATAAGCTGTGTGGAAATGTCCCATGCTGCTCATCGGATAGGGTTCGCCCATGCCACCGTCGCCCATTGTGAAAGCAAACAGTTTGTCTGGGTGCAAAAGTGCTCCTGACATGGCAAAATGCTGTCCTTGTCCGAGGGGACCTGCTGGTGCTAAAAGACCTGGAATAAAGCCGGAAAGATGTCCTAACAAACCGTCTTTTTCTCGGAATTTGTCGCGCATTTGCTGCACGTTGACAATTTCCATGTCTTCTAAAGATCGATCGAGAAACATGGCACTATAAAATCCGGGGGCGTGATGCCCGACTTCAGTTACAATATTCTTGTGTCCTAGCATCACCAAAGCTGCGTAGGCCTCGGCTTGGCTAGCAAATCCCCCCGGATGTCCAGAGGCCTTGCTGGCGGTGACTTGCAGTGTCAGGTAGCGCAGGGCATCAGCAGCGAGCATGGTTTGAAAGACGGCGGCGGGATCGGCTGGATCGGCGATCGATTTGCTTCCGCTGGCGATCGCAGGTACTTTCCCGTAAGTCTCAAAACCAGCCACTGTCTCGGAAAAATATTGAATGCCTTCGCAAAAAGCTGGCGTTGCTGACGTTGGTTTCGGGCTAGTTGCTGTCATGCTTGATACCTGAAAAATTTGAATTAGATCGATGTAACAGTAATTTTATAGCTTCCGTGTTCCAAAAAATCATCACTTATATTATGTCTCTCATAAATAACTTAAATTTATCCCATCTCAAATTACATTTAGCAATTATTTAAATACTATAATTCTCCCTAAAAATACCTTAAAATAATTCAATCATTACTTACGCAAAAATCCAGGTTTATGATAAAAAATTATCGCTCTATCGCCTGACATCTTGACGCAGAAACCGGGTTTTTTACCCCCTGCGTCCAGGATTGTCAATTTTAGCAATTTTAGATGAAATTATCAGGCGAATTTGGTCAACTCACGGATATTTAATTAAGGTTCCCTAGTCGATTCCAGCCGTTCTTTAACATCAATATAAGGTATAGTCCCGCTTTCAAAAATAGAAGGCTGAGCTTTTTGATTCGCCAACCACACAAAGAAACTGCTGAGGGCAGGAATCGGATCTTGATCGCGACGTAGGGTGTAGATCAAACCTTCGCAAGGTCCATTAACGCGACTACTCGTGCAAATCGCTTTCTGGTTATTTACCATACCTACAGTCACATAATTTAGCTGTTGGTTGCGACTGTAATTTTCCAGGCGCTGAGTCACTTGTCGGCAACGAGTTAGAGGATCGTAGCCAGAATTAGCAAAAAAATTAGAATTCCAGCGAATCCAAGTCTCTCTAATCCCTTCAGGATTTTGATACACTGTCATGGGTTCTCCTGTCGATGTATCACACAAAAATCCCCCCTGCCTCATATTCGGTTGGTTTTGGTTATAACCGCGGTTCATAGAAATACTGCTGAGAATATCCAAGCTGTTACGCTTATTTTGTGATAGTAAACCCAGAAAAATATCGATCGGAATTGCTGAATTTAATCCCGTTTTAATCTCTTCAGTCTGACCGTTCCACGGGCTAGTCACAGTACCCACAGTATCTCCTTGACCGTGAATTCCCACAATTTTGCCATCCGCATCAAATACAGGCCCTCCACTCATGCCTCGCCTAGTCACCGCTTGATAGCGCAGTCTGTAACCCGATGATGCGCGATCGAGCCGAGAAGAGATAATACCAGCAGTAAACTCCAGTTTTTTTTCCGCTCCCGATGCGATTGGTAGCGGATAGCCAGCAACATAAATAGGAGAACCGACAACAGCACTTTGTGACTCTCCCATTGGTGCTACTGGATACTGTTCTTGGCTCTGAAATTGTACCAATGCTAAGTCTATATCTCTGTCATTTTTCGGTAGCCTTTGTATTCGGATGACAGTATAATCCTTCTCTAAATGAGTGCGAATACTGTATTTTTGGGCCTGGCTTGCTACCACATGATTAGCTGTCAAAACAGTGTAAATATTACCCTGTTTCGCAATAATTACTCCTGAGCCACTACCCGCAAAACCCATGGTATTGTTGACTTCCACAGTTGTCAACATCGCTAACTGGGCAATTTCTTGGGCTGTTTTGGCGCTGGCAGTATATTGTTGGATCACCACCTGTGCCACTGTCAATGCACCAGTCAAGATGATTGTCAGTGCGTCAAACCGCAAACTCCACACATTCATCAGTAACTCCCTAGATGAAACGAGGCGAACTGCAAATATATACTGATGGGAATTCCCCAACTAGATTTAACCATTTTCTCCAATAATTCGGGCGTTGGTTCACTTCCATCTTCAAAAGCATAGACACCAAAATTTGGATCTCGATACTTGCCCCGACCGTTAATCCCAACTAACAAACCTTTGACATTAAAAATCGGACCACCACTCATACCAATTTTAACCTCATTTGTATAACCCAAGCTATAGCCTTGAGGCAAAGATTTCGGTAGTACCAGCGAAACGACTCCCCGTGTCATCACCCAAGCATCAACCTCCGAATCCCCAGGAAACCCTGCTGCTAGCAGAGTTTCTGATACCGCTACTGGCTCAGGGCTGATTGGTGCTAATTTATACTCTTTATCACTGCGAAACTGAACGATCGCCAGATCCGTATTACCAAGCCTCTGGACTTTTGAGAGTAACGGTTTGTGGAGGATGCCATCCCAGGTCACTATGGTGCGATCGCCCCGATCGAAGGCGACAACGTGCCAGCTAGTGAGCACCGTGTAAATTTGCCCACTCGATCGGACAATCGCCCCAGAGCCAGAAAATTTCCCAGTCTTAATGCGTACCGTTGTTTGACGCGCCAACTTTTCCACCTCCACCCCCGGAAGGGACGATGGGATGGAAAATTGCCCCAATCTTAAGGGAGAAGCGACTCTGGGGAAAAAGGGGGCAGTTGTACCATCTTATTAGTATTTTCTCCTAGCTTTTTCCTCACGTCTATGTAAGGAATTATACTAGCTTCGTCTAAAGAGGGCATTCCGACTTGTCCTTGACGCCAAGCCAACAAGTTATACAAAGAGCCGATCGGATCTTGGCCGGGCTTGAGAGTATAAATCAAATTTTGGCAGATGCCATTCATTTGGTTAGCGGTGCAAATGACGTTTTGACCATTCATCACACCCACAGTAATGTACTTTAGCTGCTGGTTACGGCGATAGGTTTCGAGGCGCTGGCTGACTAATTGACACCGAGTTTCCGGGTCGTAGCCAGAACCCGAAAAGTAATCTGAAGTCCACTCAATCCAAGGCTCGATCGCACCTTGAGGGTTTTGATAAACGGTAACAGGCTGACTGTTAGAGGTGCTGCACCAAAATCTACCTTCCCCTTGGATCGGCTGTGAAGGTCTGCTGTAACTGGGTTGACATAAAACGGTCATGCTGATGATGGGGATCACAGTTGTTACCCCCAGTTTTGTCAATAATTGGTATTTCATGATGATCTCACCCTGGTTAATAAAAATTGTCAAAAGAATTGCCAACTAATGATTTAGGGCCGCAGCTCCTATCAAATTCGCTGGTATCGAGATTGTGTTTTTCAGGACTTATGTATCGCCTGAAACGTGACATCACACTACCGACAAAGTATTGGATATCACTTGCTACTCGAGCTACAAGCTTTACCAGCTC
This sequence comes from Microcoleus sp., assembly GCF_041354475.1. NCBI lineage: Bacteria > Bacillati > Cyanobacteriota > Cyanophyceae > Oscillatoriales > Microcoleaceae > Microcoleus > Microcoleus sp. The sequence continues at coordinate 13,354 of NZ_JBGJZU010000030.1, read as the reverse complement.
GTCTTTTGTGAGGGTAACACCCGTGATGGGTGTCACCCTTTATACTGTACATCAAACAAAGGAAATTAACCAGTTTTTAAACTTTATTTTCATTTACGTACTACGCACGCCCAAAATATTTTTAACTATGTAAAATTACGTATAAAATGCTTGCTACTACTAACTCTCTTTCTCTCAATAGACAGATTGCTTGTTGAGTATTAAAAACGATGAACAATATCTATCAAAACTTCAGGTATTTAGTCGCGGGGTTAATTTTGCTCAGTGCCAGCAGTTGTTCTGGCTCCGATGCAGCTAACTCAGCAGAAAATCAGGATCTAACCGCAACCACTCAACCTCAGTTCGGACACATACAACTAACGCCAAATCAAATTAACCCTAAATTTAGCCAAGTGTCCCAGCAATTTAGTCCTGTTCCTCCAGTTTTAGCCACTGGAACCACAGAATTAGACAGCACCGTCACAGTAACGGTCTATAAAGTAGACAATAATTGTAAAAGTCTCCACCCGGAAACAGTTACAGGCCCAGACAACCAGCTAATGTCATCTGCTGTGAATGAAGTGTTAAAACAGCAGGTGTTTACGAGTCTAGGTTTGGTTGGTTATCGACTTAGAATCGATCGCACTCTGGGCGTCGCCACCGTAGATTTACGAACATCAGGGAACGACCGACAAAAATTGCAAAATTTGTCTAGTTGTCAAATGTTAAGTTTGTTCGGCGGCGTGCGCCAAACCTTAACCAGTTATGCTCCTTGGCAAATTAAAACTGTTCGTTTTACAGAGCTTGGAGAGGATATTTTGAACACAGTTCGAGAATAAGCCCGCGCCAGCACCCCAACTATCAGCAAGTTTAGTTGGGGCTTCTCAGAAAAATAATAATTAAAAAGGTCTTATTCCCGCTCCTAACCACAAGCCCGCCTATCCATCTGAGTCGTTTAATTTAAAATCTCAAATCTCAAATCTCAAATATAAAATATAAAATATAAAAATCAGATGACCAACCCCCTGGTAATTCCCATGACACTACCTAACGGCCCGAAAACTCTGCCCTTTATGCAGCTAATTCAATGGATTGCCGATCCGTTAACATACATGGATAAATGTGCTAAGCAATACGGGGACATTTTTACAACCCAATGGGGCAGCCTGGAACCCTTCGTGATGGTCAGTCACCCGGAAGCGGTGCAGTTCATGCTCAACAGTAGCGCTTTTGAAGCTCCAGGCAGCATGAACAGCATCCTAAAACCCTTACTGGGAGAACAATCCATGATTATCCTCTCAGGTATGAGGCACAAACGCGAGCGTCAATTATTGATGCCTCCTTTTCATGGGGAACGGATGCGGAACTACGGCCAGCAAATTTGCGATATTGCTTTAGATGTTGCCAGCAAATGGTCCGTAGATCGACCTTTTTTCGCCCGCAGCGCCATGCAGGAAGTCACCATGCGGGTAATCTTACAGGCGGTTTTTGGCTTGGATGACGGCCCGCGATTGCAACAAATCAGGCCCTTACTTGCCTCAATTCTCGATATGACTGGTTCTCCTGTGCGATCGAGTATGCTATTTTTCAACTGGATGCAGCAAGATTTAGGCCCCTGGAGTCCTTGGGGACGAATGAAACAGCGCCAACGAGAAATCAACCAACTAATCTATGCCGAAATAGCCGAACGCAGAGACCAACCAGATGCCAGCCGTACCGACATTCTCAGCTTAATGATGGCAGCCCGCGACGAAAACGGGCAACCGATGACAGATGAAGAATTGCGCGACGAGTTAATGACACTGCTGTTTGCCGGCCACGAAACCACCGCCACAGCCCTAGCTTGGGCATTTTACTGGATTCACAGCATACCATCGGTACGCCACAAACTCCTACAAGAATTGGACAGTTTGGGGGAAAATCCCGACCCGATGGAGATTTTCCGCTTGCCCTATCTGAGTGCCGTTTGTCAAGAGACGCTGCGGATTTATCCGGTGGGAATGCTCACCTTTCCGCGAGTAGTCAAGTCCCCTGTGGAACTGATGGGATATCAACTAGAGCCTGGTACGGCTGTGGTCGGCTCGATTTATTTAACCCACCGTCGCGAAGACTTGTATCCAGAACCCCTGCAATTTAAACCAGAACGGTTTTTGGAGAGGCAATTCTCCCCTTACGAGTATGTCCCTTTTGGAGGGGGAAGCAGGCGCTGCATCGGCATGGCCCTGGCGCAGTTGGAGATGAAACTGGTGTTAGCACAAATTTTGCGCGATTTCGACCTAGTATTAGCCCAGAACAAGCCTGTGCAACCAAAGCGTCGAGGGGTGACTTTAGGCCCAGCCGGCGGTGTGCCGATGGTGATGACTGGGCGGCGGCAGCGGCAGCAGATACCTGAACCTGTTGTCAGCGGGGTTTGAAACTATAAATTAATTTCGAGACCAAACTACCCATAACTTACTGTTTGGGTGGTTTTTCTCTATCCAAGGGTTCGATCGCATCACCCTCGACTATTACACCTAATTCTTGTTGTTTTTTGTTCTAACCATTGAATAGCTGTTTCCGTCAAATTAAAATTTCCAGTTTAAAATAGTTTCAGCCTTGCAAAGACAGGATCAAAGCAAAAGTGGGCGATTGCAATAGCCCTCTTGATCGATCGAAAACCTCACTGCCATAATTTAAAAACATATGCATACCCTGTTATTCAGCAAGGGCGGAAGCGTGTGGGCATTGCCTACTCTCTTTCGCCCTCTTTATTTTTTAGAACGCAGAAGGAATAAGGTCCTTCGACCCTTTGACCCTTCGACTGCGTTTATGCTGAGGGAAACGGCACTCTGAGTGACGAAGTGGCGGTAGGCACTGGGTAGTCGAAGGGCTTGGTGTCGCTTCGCGGGCCCAACCGAGTCAGGAAAAAGGAAGATTCTCCCCATTCTCCCCATTTCCAGTTGTGCAAAAAATAATTAATCTATTCTTAAACAAACTCTTTCTCTGACTCAATTAATCTTCTGTTTTGAGAAATTCTGATACGGAAACTGACTTCGGCAGATTCTCTATATCTTGAATTTCGCTCTCGTGGGCAAAAAACTCTACTTCTTTATCGTCAATCTCGATCTGATAGCTAGCGGTAGCAGTCACAATCCGTCGCTTTTTTTTATCTTCTACTAACACCCAACACACGACAGGTCTTACCCACCTCTCAACGTGCTGGCTTTGCTTGGTACTGCCAAAGGCATACCAACCCTTTGCTTCAATAATTTGAAGCACTTTAAAATCATGATTTGCCATAAATATCTCGATCGCGTTAACTTCACTATTACTGCTTTATAAAACCTATGTAAACTTATCTAAAGCTGTCTTTAGATAATTAGTGTTTACTTCCTACGCTTTTGGGTAGTAGGCTATCCCAAGATAAGATTGTATTGTGTATTTGAGCCTTGGCTAAAATTTCGAGATCTTAATTATCGTGTCTAACTCTTCGATTACCATCACCGTTAAATTTTTTGCAGCCTTTAGCGAAGCCTACAGTGTTTCTGAACAAACATGGGAATTTCCAATGCTTACCCCAGTCTCTCAAGTGCTCGATCGCGCGATCGCCCAATATCCCCAATTAGAACCCTGGCGCGATCGTACCCGCTTCGGGATTAATCTGGAATTCGTCTCCCCTGACACCATCCTCCAAAACGGGGACGAAGTTGTACTGATTCCCCCTGTCAGTGGTGGGTAGGGGATGGGGCATCGGGCATCGCGCATCGGGCAACCCCCCCTGCCCCCCAAGGGCAGCGCTGTTTCATTCTCCGAAAAACAGGGATGAGGTAGGGGTTGTGCCAAAAATGCCTACCCCCTCACAGACGATTTTATGCACATTTGGGGCTCTCGGAGGGCTGGCTTTGGCACGGCCACCAAAAATTAAACAGCCCTGCCCAAGGGGGGGTTGCCCAATGCTCAATTACAAATACAGACAACTTATCTTGACACTGCTGGGCCTAAAGGCGTGAGGATTCTTTGTTCTACGATTCGACTGTTCCACAGCTAGAGCATTCTTGGCTAGTATAGAGTATGTTGCAGGGAATTGAGCCTGATATTCAGAATTATGCTCGAATGATTGGTAAAAAGCGCGTTGATTTAACTATCGATTATGGATCTAAAATCCAGTTGTTTTTTTAGTTTCGTTTCTGAGAAATAGAGAGGGAATAGGGGTGTTGACCTTGAGCTCGATCGCCGACAAAAATAGTATAAGTTCCCCGATCGCCATAACCGGAAAATTCTACCGTCCCCGCAGCAGCATTGGCCGGTAGGACGCAGAAACGCCCCCTGGGCCCTTGAATCATCAAACTCGGAGCTCCAGCGGTTTGTACTGCAATCCGCCAGTGACGTAAATCTTGGGTGACTTCGATGACGTGGTTTGGCCCTGGGGCGACAAAACCGCAATCGCCACTATTGTTCGGGCCGCCGGAAACTCCAGACATAGTTAGCGGTTCGGGAAATCCCGGAGCAATTTGTAGCGGTTGGCTCCTAACAGTGCCGGCAGCAGCTAAAATCATTGCCAAGGTTAAAGTGGCGATCGACCTTAACCTCGGTCTGGCGCGATCGCACGGATAGTGTATCTTCATATTTATCCTTATTGAACCCAACACAATAGCGGAAGTTTCCACTTCTTTGAGGGTAGAGGACGATCGGTGATTCCGAACACGCTCTTGTGACTGTTATCAATGTGACCGTACTAGAATGACAAAGGTACAGTTAAAGTAACTCCCCAATTTTTTTTATGAATTATCAAAATAATTTCAACTGGCAGCAAGCATTCGGAGAACTAAAAGCTAGACTAGATCGATCGCCGCTAATCAAAATTAATTTAGACAACTACCCCGCCGTCGAAACCTTCTACAATCAGTTTCTCCATAGGTTTCAAAGCCTCCCCAAACCAGGTCAAGTAGCAGTCTTTGGCGTGGGGGCGATAATTCTCCTGACAGTCTTCAATACAGTTGTACAGCTAATTTCTGCCCTGATGACCCTTGCCCTTCTGGGAGTGCTAATCTACATAGCGTATAAATTGACAATTACTCCAGATTCCTCAAATACTAACGACAATTAATAGGAAATTTTGAATATGGCTAGCCCCACCGCCCCCAGTGGCATTAATCAACCCGATCCGTCTTGGCCCTCACAATCCAAGCAAATGCCACTGCTGGTGCGCAGGTGTGGCGCTTGGGTAGTTGAAATTTCCTTAGTCGCAGCTAGTGCCCTAGTTCCCTTCAGTATCGGGGCTTTTGTGAATCGGGATGCTCAAACAGTGCCACTCAACTCCTCAATAGCAGCAGCATCTGAGACAGTTTCCCGTACTTTAGGGATTCCTGTGCGCGATCGCAACCCCAGAGTCGCACCCCTGACTAATCTATTCTGGTCCGCGGCACTGATGGCACCAGCGGTTCTGGCAGCCTGGGAACTGTTTTTACTCGCCAGAACCGGTCAAACTCTGCCTAAACGCTGGTTTGGGGTGAAAGTTGTCACAGCTTCGGGTACTCCTCCGGGTTTGGTGCGAGTCCTGATTCGGGAAAGTTTGGGACGCTGGGGAGTGCCTCTGGGTGTCGCTTACGGTCTGTGGCGCTTGAGCGGTGCTTTTCCAGATTTAATCATTTTAGGGGGGCTCAGCGGCTTGGCAATGCTGGTAGATGGGGCTTTTGCTTTTCGCCACCACGGAAAAACTGGACACGATCGCCTCGCGAATACTTTGGTCGTCAATGCTCGATCGAACCAATTATCTATCACTCCGGTGAAAAGTCAAGATTGGACAGAGGAAGATGCCCAGATTGCCGCTTTGGTCTTGACTCCCGAAACACAGACCACAGAAAATGACAGTTTGTGGCACTGGATTCGCCAACATCCAGGGGCGACTTTAGTGATTGCCACAATTGGTACTGCGGGATTGATTTTCACTCTGTTTATTGGCACTCAAGTCTATATTCAAAGTCAAGCAAATTTACGAGATTCTCGGCAGCGAAATGACGAAATATTTTTAGCTTTAGTTAATAAATTATCTCCTAATTCTGGAAACGGGACCGCAGGGCGGCGATCGGCAATTTTAGCCTTGGGAACAGTGGAAGACTCCCGCGCCGTACCGCTGCTAACGGATTTACTAGCTCAAGAAGACAATCGCACCATGCTAGATGCGATCCAGCAAGCTTTAGTCAGTACCGGGCCTTCATCTTTACCTTACTTGCAGCGGTTGAACCAAGCTTTTCGCAACGACCTCGATTCCCTCCGCTACGGCGGTAAGACCCAGGAACGGGAGTTAGCCGCAGTCCGCCAGCGCACAGTACAAAGGGCGATCGGCAAAATTCTCACAGTGTATAGCAGCCAGCTCAACGGCGCAGATTTGAGTCGCACTGATTTAGGGCAAAGTGCGGCGGGTCCTGCTCAATTTACATTAGTATTAGACAAAGTTGACTTGTCTGGAATTAAGCTAAAAAATGCTAGTTTAACCAATGCCAGCTTGCAGGGAACTCGCTTCTATGGCACAGGAGAAGACAGGCGACCAGGTACATTTGACGATTGGATTTCTGACTTGAGCGGAGCCAATTTTGAAGGGGCAAATTTGACCGGAGCATTTTTGAATAGTGCTGTAATGAATCGCACTAGCTTTGTGCGCGCTGTCTTGAACAAAGCTAATTTTTCCAACGGCAATTTGAATTTAGCTAATTTTAGTAGTGCTATTTTAATCGGGGCAAATTTGCAGCAAGCTATCTTAAAAGATGCTAGTTTTACGGGTGCAGATATCGGGAGTGCCAATTTGTCTGGAGCAAATTTATCTGGTGCGCGTTTGGGGAAGGTTAAGGCTCAAGGCGCTCAATTGCCATTGACAAATTTGGAGAAATCAGAATGGCAAGGTGCTAATTTATCTGGTGCAGATTTGAACGGTGCGAACTTGCAAAAAGCTGATTTGAGTTCCACTAAACTCGCAAACGCCAATTTAAAAGACACAAGATTGCAAGATGCTAACTTGCGGAATGCGGACGTGAGTTTGGCTGATTTTAGGGGCGCGAATGTAGCCGGAGCGAATTTTAAAGGTGCGGTGTTTATAGGGAAAGATACTTCCGATCAATTTATTCAAAGTCCTGCGGGTGCTAAATCTGGTAGATTGCAAGGAGTTGATTTTACTGATGCTAAGAATTTAGAGCAAAGTCAAATTGCTTATATTTGTTTGCAGGGTGGCCTTCATCCGAAATGCCCGCAGAAATAACAAAATAGAGTTGTAGGGGCAATCCCCCCGTGGTTGCCCCCGCTTATGCTGGGGTAGGCACAGGGGCACTACCCCTACACATCCTCATGAATGATATCGTTTCCGGCTGCATCGGAATGATTTAACCACAGAGAACGCAGAGAACACAGAGGGAGATAAGAGAGATGAATAATTCCGATGTTACCGGATTTGATATGATTTAGGATTGCTATAAAACCCCAACTTCTTGAAGAAGTCGGGGTTCTAAGAACGAGATTTTGCAATTAATTGAGATTATCAGGATCGACTCCCAACTCTCGCAATCGTTGAGCTAATTGTTCGGAACGTTGAGCTAATTGTTCAGCACGCTGAGCTTCCTGTTGGGCACGCTGAGCTTCCTGTTGGGCACGCTGAGCTTCCTGTTGGGCACGCTGAGCTTCCTGTTGGGCACGTTGTGATTCCTGTTGGAGACGCTGCGCTGATTGTTTCACTTGTTCTTCAGGTGTCAGATAGCGTGTGCCATCGGCATCATACCAATACAACCACTCTCTTGTCACCCCAGAATAGTTTCCCCTTTCACAACCAATTCCCAGACCTATTTCTGGCATCCAAACAGGATTTCCCGACTGTAACTCGTACTTCCCATTGACTAACTTGTATACTTCCAAATGAGGTTTACGACGGCGGCGGGAAGAATAAATGACGTAATAAAGTATGCCTAAATCTTGATATCTTTCCCACTTTCCGGTGTATTTTTGGTGATAAGTAGCCGAAAGCAATTCGAGGACAAAACTTGGTATAATATTTTCATTCCACAATAGGTAATTGGGACGCAATTCTTCATGGTAAAACCGTTCTATATCTAAACTTAAGAAAGCATCTGGCATGATAGACTCTTGATCTGAGTCTTGGTAAATACCCATATTTAAACCCAAAAACCAGTCCATGCGTTCTGCCCAAAGTATGAGCAATTTTGCTTTTAGCAATCCTGGAATTAATTCTTTAAGTTCGTTATCTGGAGGTGGTTGATATAAGTTTTTTCGTTCTTCGGGTGAGGGTGAGTACGTCGATAATTTATCATTTAACATTGCGGCTTTCCTCAAAACTTACTAAGATTATAGCTTTGATTTGTTTGGTGATAGTATTTGAACGAACCGCGAAGACGCTAAGGACACGAAGGAAGAGAAGAGAAGACGATCGCTAATTTTGACTGATTTAATCAGAATTTTTGTAAAATATCTGCTGAGATTTGCGCGATCGACTATACTCAATCTAACAAGTCGGTTCTAATGGGGAGCAGCCATTGGAGGTAATGGGGAAAGTTTGGTGGAAGTCCAACGCTGTCCCGCAACTGTAATGAAAGCCCTGTTGCTTTTTGAGTCAGGATGCCCGCCGATGTGTTGGTTCACTTAGTCTCATCTGCGAGGTACTTGATGAAGGCGCGAAGTCGCAAAATTGTCAGTCTGGGATTGATGGCTGGCTTGAGTTGTTATCTGGTTTTGGGTTCGGCGACACCGGCCGCTGCTATGCACATTTCGGAAGGTTTTTTGCCTGTGCAATGGGCTGTTTTTTGGTGGATTGTGGCGTTGCCTTTTTTTGTGGTAGGTTTGCGTGCGATCGCCCGAATTACCAAAGAACACCCGGAACTTAAACTATTATTAGCTTTATCTGGCGCGTTTACTTTTGTGCTTTCTGCTTTGAAGATTCCTTCGGTAACGGGGAGTTGTTCTCACCCAACGGGTACGGGTTTGGGTGCGATTTTGTTTGGTCCTTCGGTGATGGCGGTACTCGGTGCTTTAGTGCTACTTTTTCAGGCGGTTTTGTTGGCTCACGGCGGGCTGACAACGCTGGGAGCTAATATGTTTTCGATGGCGATTGTGGGGCCGTTCGCTGCGTATTTTATCTATCAGTTGCTGATGGGAACTGGTAGGCAACGGGTGGCAATTTTTTGTGCCGCAGCTTTGGCTGATTTGCTGACTTATGTGGTGACTTCGATGCAGTTGGCGTTAGCTTTTCCGGCGGCGAGTGGCGGTTTTTTGGCTTCGTTTATCAAGTTTGCAGGCATCTTTGCGATTACTCAAGTACCCCTGGCTATTAGTGAAGGATTGCTGACTTTATTGGTGTGGAATTGGCTGCATTCTTACGGGCAACCGGAGTTGGAAATTCTAAAATTATTGAAACAGGAGTCTTAAGTGATGAGTCAAAAACCGACGAAAAATCAGCAAGCTACTTCGCAACAAAATTGGATGTTGGTAATTGCAGTTGTCGCACTTGCCGTAATTCCCCTAGTTTTTGTACGGGGTGAATATGGCGGCGCGGATGGGGAGGCCCAGAAAGCAATTACGGAAATTCAACCGGATTATAAACCTTGGTTCAATCATTTGTTTGAGCCTGCTAGTGGCGAAATTGCTAGTCTATTATTTGCCACTCAAGCTGCTCTGGGGGCTGGTGCGATCGGATATGCGATCGGGCTTTATAAAGGGCGCACGGAATCTCAGAAATCTGATGATAAATCGCCGTTGGAATGAATCATCAGATTGATAGTCTGGCTTACACTAATCGTTTGCGCGGGTTGCCGCCAACTCACAAATTATCCTTTGCGATCGCCCTTTTGATTCTGTCTCTGCTTTCTGGGGCGATCGTCCAATTGTCGATCGCCCTTTGGTTAGCAGTCTGGATCGTCATCTATGCAGGCATTCCAGGGAAACTTTATCTGCGCTTGCTGTCGCTACCGTTGATGTTTTTGCTCACAAGTTTGCCTGCGTTTGTGATTAGTGGAATTCAATTAAATCAAATCCAGGCAACACACGCGGATATTTGGCAAAATTGGGGGATTAGCATCGGCAATTTTTATCTGTATGTGAGTAACACTGGATTATACCAAGTGAGCCTGTTATTGCCGCGCACCTTGGCCTCCACAAGCTGTATGTATTTCATTTTGCTGACGGTGCCATTTACCGAAACCTTGCAAATTCTCCGACAATTGCGCTTTCCGCCGTTGTTGACAGAATTGCTGTTGTTGATGTATCGGTTTATTTTTAGCTTATTGGCGATCGCAGATGAACTTTGGATCGCCCAAAACTCGCGCTGCGGCTATCGCACTTGGAAACTGGGAATGCGTAGTTTGGGCATTTTAATTGGGCAATTGCTTCAGCGAACTTTGGTAAATTACCGTCAAGTTTCCTTGAGTTTAGCATCGCGCGGCTTTAATGGAGAACTGCGGGTTTGGCATTCTTCCTCTTACAAACCTTCGCGTAGATATACATTTGAAGCACTGTTTGGTTGTACGGTTTTAACTTTGTTAAGTGTGGTATTTCAAAGTTGATAAGAAATTAGGAGGCGGCAGTGCTCATTGGTATCAACTTAAGCTGTCAGCCGGCAAAGTCCGTTAGTCATCCCGTGAGTCCGCCAGGGGTTGAAACCCCTGTCTAATAGCGAAAGTCCTCGCTATGAGGACTCAAGAACTCATCAGTCCTCTTCAGAGGACTTTAGCTTTGAGGCAGGGAATTCATTCCCTGCCGGACTATCGGACTAAAGATATGACTTTTATGAACATAATTAATGACTTTAATGAATTGACTTCAAAAGAAACCTGTTGAATAATTGTAGTCAACAGTTATCTTGTGGAAATCCTATGATAAATAAACGAATTCTCAAAAAAATAGTTTTTTCATTAATGGCTTCATTAAGCCTATTTTTAGTTACAGTAACTCATGCAGCGGCTCAACAACTACCGTTTTACTGGGATAAAATTAACGTCATCATCGACGTTCAGACGAACGGAGATATGTTAGTTACTGAAACGCAAAAATATGTGTTCACAGCAGCCTACAATAATGAACGGTATCGCTATATTCCGTTAGATAAAGTCGATGCAATTAAAGATGTGACCGTCGCCGAAAATAATCAAATAATTGCCAGTAGCACTGGAACAGAAAACAATCAACTTTGGATTCGCTGGCAACATGAACTAAAACCGCCAGACTCACATACTTTTGTGATCAAATATCGTGTTGTAGGTGGATTGCAGCTAGATGGTGAGAATACTCTAGTTTATTGGAAAGCGATTGCAGCGGGTCGAAAAGCGCCAGTTAATACTGGAAAAGTTACGGTGAAGTTACCCGAAGCTTTGTCAGGGAAAGTTGTATCGTTTATGAATTTTGGTACAGCAGCAGTTAGTCGTCAAATAGATCCTAAAACTTTTGAATTTGTGGCAAGTCAGGCTATTCCACCGGAACAAGAATTAGAAGTGCAGATTGCATTTCCGCAGGCAATTTTGAATGTACCTCAACCTGGTTGGCAACAAAGTGGGAACGAATCTGCTTCGGGAGGAGGAGACTCTTCCAGCGAACAGGGAGGAATTATTGCGCTAATGGTTTTTTTGTCAATCCCTCTTATAGGAATTATCAAATTCATTAAAGACCGATACTGTCCTGAGTGCAAAACGCTCAATGTCGAACAGGCTCATCAAATTTTGATTTATGCAACTACTAGCAGTTCAGGAAAGCAGAAAGTTACCCACAATTGTCGAAACTGCTCTTACCATAAAGAGTACGAAGAAACAATTCCAGTCATTAGCAATGATAGTGGCGGCGGTGGTGGTGGTGGTGGTGGTGGCGGTGGTGGTGGTGGTGGTGGTGGTGGCGGCGGTGGTGGTTGATATCAATGGGACTTACGCCACAATCAAAGAAACCGGGTTTTTAGCTAATCTGTGGGCTGTAACGAAGTATTTCGGAAAAAACCCGGTTTCTGGTCACTCGCCCGCCCGTCAGTCCGCCAGGGAATGAATTCCCTGTCTAATAGCTAAAGTCCTCTGAAGAGGACTGAAGAACTGATTAGTCCTCTTCAGAGGACTTTAGCTTTGAGGCAGGGGTTTCAACCCTTGCCGGACTATTGGTTATACCTTAAGTCATTGCCGCATCCGAATTAGCTTGATTTTGAGATAAACCGATCGCACTCGCTACAAAATCATATTCCAAATATGACTTTTATGAACATAATTCATGACTTTAATGAATTGACCTTCAAAGAAATCTATTGAATACTGATTGTAGTAAACAAATTTCCCGTACCTTTTCGCTTAAAGCAGATTGAAAACTATGACTAAATCACGTTGGCTTCGCAAGCTTTTACCCTTAGCAGCATCTTTCGCAACCACGATCGCAGTTGCAGGCACTTTTGCCCCACCAACTTCAGCCCAAGTCAAATCGCCACCTCCGCAGCCCCAGGAAGTCCAACCAGCGACAGAAGAAGGTTTTACCATCCCGATTTGGATCTTTCCCGTAGGCGCAATGTTCTTTGTTTTCATGTTTATCCCTAAAATTGGTTGGACTTTGGGCTTAATTGCGATCGGCGAAAGAGAAGTGGGAATTGTAGTTAAGAAGTTCTCCAGCAAAAATTTGCCATCCAGTAGATTGATTGCACTCGATGGTGAAGGCGGTTTGCAAGCGGATACCCTGCCTCCCGGCTGGCATTTTGGTTATTTTCCCTGGCAATATAGCGTTCGCAAAGAACCTGTTGTCGTGGTTCCTCAAGATGAAATTGGGTTAATTATTGCTAATGACGGAGCCACTATTCCTTCCGATCGCATTTTAGGCAAAGTCGTCGATTGCGACAATTTTCAAAATGCCCGCAAATTCCTCACCGACGGTGGCGAAAAAGGACGGCAACTCGCAATTATTACAACTGGTACTTATCGGATTAATACGGCTGTATTTGAGGTGATTACCTCAGCCAATGCTGCTGCAAAAGGTATGAAACCATCGGATCTCCACCTATACAAACTTGCTCCCGATCGCGTAGGAATTGCCAACGTGCTCGACGGAGTTCCGATTGATGAAGGTGAAATCGCTGGGCCGATAATTCCCGGTCACGACAACTTCCAAAAAGCGCAATCTTTCATCAAAGGTGGCGGGCGCAGGGGCTTGCAAGAACAGGTGATTTTATCGGGTTCTTGGAACCTGAACCCCTGGTTTGTGCAAGTTGAAGAAGTGAAAATGACCGAAGTGCCGATCGGCTATGTTGGCGTAGTCATTTCCTATGTAGGGCTTGCTGAATAATCGATCGCAAACTAAGAACAGGAGCGATCGATATATTCAAGCAGAGTTAAAGATGAGTTTTTCCTGCCTCAATCTGAGCAAGTTATAAACGCAGATTATATTAGAG
>NZ_JBGJZU010000029.1:0-66670 GCF_041354475.1 Microcoleus sp. | reverse complement strand
CCCCCAACCCCCCCTTGCTAAGGGGGGGCTAACCACATCTTCCGAACCCCCCCAACCCCCCCTTGCTAAGGGGGGGCTAACCACATCTTCCGAACCCCCCCTTAGTAAGGGGGGGTCAGGGGGGGTAGCGGCCCAAATGACTGCGGAGGAACGGGACAATTTAGTTGGCTTGGTTTACCGCAAGTTGATGGAGATTGAGTCGCGGTTGTTACCTTGTGGTTTGCACGTTATTGGTAAGCCACCGACTGCGGAAGAGGCGATCGCAACTCTGGTTAACATTGCCAATTTAGACCGGGAAGAAGACGGATTAGTCAGTTTGTCGCGGATTATTGCTTTAAGTTGCGATCGCAATATTGACGAAATCTACACCAACAACGACAAAGGCATTTTAGCAGATGTCGAATTGCTGCAAAACATCACCTTAGCCTGTCGGGATGCCGTCACCGCTTTAGTGAAGGAACAAACCGATGCTGAGGGTCGAGTTTCCCTAGTTTCCAAGTTGAATTTCTTCAACATGGGCAAGAAAACACCTTGGATTGAATCCTTACACGCAGCGGGTTACAAAAAAGTCGATCCAGACCTGATTAAACCGCTGTTTGAGTATCTGGAATTCTGCTTAGAACAAGTTTGCGCCGATAACGAATTGGGCGCCTTGTTGCGCGCATTAGAAGGCGAATACATTCTCCCCGGCCCTGGTGGCGATCCGATTCGCAACCCGGATGTTTTGCCAACTGGCAAGAATATGCACGCTTTAGACCCGCAGTCAATCCCCACTACAGGAGCAGTTAAGTCTGCTAAAGTTGTCGTTGACAGACTATTAGAAAGACAGCGCCTGGATAACGGCGGAAATTACCCAGAAACCATCGCCGTTGTATTGTGGGGAACCGACAACATCAAGACTTACGGCGAATCCCTCGCCCAAGTAATGTGGATGGTGGGAGTCAAGCCAGTACCCGACGCCTTGGGCCGAGTCAACAAACTGGAATTGCTATCTTTAGAAGAGTTAGGCCGCCCACGAATCGACGTAGTAATTAACTGTTCCGGCGTATTCCGCGACTTGTTCATCAACCAAATGAACCTGTTAGATAAAGCCGTGAAAATGGCAGCGGAAGCCGACGAACCTTTAGAGATGAACTTCGTCCGCAAACACGCATTGAAGCAAGCCGAAGAAATGGGAATCAACCTGCGCCAAGCAGCCACCCGCGTCTTTTCCAATGCTTCGGGTTCCTATTCATCTAACGTCAACTTAGCTGTAGAAAACAGCACCTGGGAAAGCGAAGCCGAGTTGCAGGAAATGTACTTAACTCGCAAATCCTTCGCCTTCTCTTCCGACAATCCCGGAACAATGGAACAAGACCGGCAGATTTTTGAATCATCCTTAAAAACTGCTGAAGTCACCTTCCAAAACTTGGATTCTGCGGAGATTTCGCTAACCGACGTATCGCACTATTTCGACTCCGATCCGACTAAATTGATCGGCAGTTTGCGCGCCGATGGCAAGAAACCAACATCCTTCGTTGCTGATACCACAACAGCCAACGCGCAGGTACGGACGCTATCAGAAACCGTGCGTTTAGATTCGCGGACTAAGCTGCTGAATCCGAAGTGGTACGAGGGAATGTTATCGCACGGATATGAAGGCGTGCGGGAGATTTCTAAGCGTCTGGTGAACACGACTGGATGGAGTGCGACTGCGGGCGCGGTGGATAATTGGGTGTATGAGGATGTGAACGGTACGTTTATCCAAGATGAGGAGATGCAGAAGCGTTTGCTCAACTTAAATCCTCATTCTTTCCGCAAGATTGTGAGCACTTTGCTTGAGGTGAATGGCCGGGGTTATTGGGAGACTTCGGAGAGTAATTTGGACAGGTTGCGTGAGTTGTATCAGGAGGTGGAAGACCGGATTGAGGGGGTAGAATAACTACCATATATAAATTAAGAGGCTAAGATTAGCCTCTTAATTTATAACAGCAGTCTAGACAGTTTTTTAGGTGATAATCTGAAACCCTTGATTTTCCTTTAGCAGATCCATTGCCCAATCGCCCTGAAACCCTTATTATACGGTTGGCAATCAAAAACTGCCCGAAGTGTTGTTATAATGAGTTATCACCTACCTCTACTTTTCGCATATTTATTCATTTATATTTTCTAGGAGGTTAAAAACATGACCAGGACTTATAAACAGACTCAAGAAAAAGAAATAAATCAATATTTTTCGCCTTCTGAATTAAATATGTGGGACAAATCGAAGAAGGAGAAATCCCACGATAAAAAAATGTCTGATGACGAAATAAATACTAAATATGAATCAGGAAATAGCAGAATTTTAATGGAGTTTAATCGAGAAAAGCTACCACTTTTTGTGGATGCACTGACAAAACCAGGCTATATGGATTTACGTCCTTTTTTTCAACGTCGTCCTCGATGGAAACCTGAACAACAATCTCTTTTAATTGAATCATTTATTATTAATTTGCCAGTACCGCCAGTGATTTTGTATGAAAAAAAATATAATTCCTATGAAGTTATAGACGGCCAACAAAGAATTAGTGCTCTTAGGGATTTCTATGAAGATAAGCTTATTTTAACTGGATTACAACTTTGGCCAGAATTAAATGGTCGAAAATATAGTAATTTACCAACAGAAATTCAAGCTGGAATAGATCGTCGTACTTTATCATCTATAGTGGTTATTACAGAATCAGCGAAAACACTTGAAGATGCAATGTATTTAAAGAGACTTACCTTTGAACGTCTGAATACAGGTGGAGTTGAGTTGAGTAACCAAGAAATTCGTAACTGTTTATATCATGGTCAATTTAATGATAGTCTGATTGAGTTAGCTGATGATCCCACTTTTAAAAATGCTTGGGGTATTCCTGACTCTGATCTTCGTGAGCGTGAACAAAATAATCTTTACAAGAAAATGGAGGATGTGGAGTTAGTCTTACGTTTTTTTGCGCTGCGTCATTATGAAAATTTTAAAGGTACTTTAGAAAGTTTCATGGATTTATATATGATTCAAAGTTTAGATTTTTCTAAAGAAGACACTGCGTTTTTAAGTGATATTTTCAAGAATACTATAAGCATTGCCTATGATATTTACGGAAAACATTTATTTAGACCTTATATACTTGACAAATCTAAAAATTGGAATTGGGCTGAGGAGCCATATAAAGCATATTATGATGCTGTTATGGTTGCCTTCAGTAAAAATTTATCTAATGCTCAAATTTTGAAGCAGAAGAAAAATCAGGTGATTGACGCTACTCAACAATTACTGAAAGCAGATAAATCTGAGTTATTTAGAGGTAAAGGTAAAAACACAAAAACTGATATACAAAAACGATTAAATTCATTTGAGCAAATGTTGTCCCAGGTGATCCTGTCCAAGTAAGCATCTATGTTGATTGAAAAAATTGAAATTTTACTAGAACAGGTTAGAAAAAAAACTCAAGCTATTCGTTTTATTTTGAAGCAAAACCAGTCACTGAGAGATATTATTTTTACAGATGATGAAGAGGTTAGACGAAAAGGGGCAGAATTAAAACTAAATTTATCAGAAAATTCAATTTCTATAACAGAATGGAAGATTTATGAACATAGTGCAGTTGTTACTCAACTTTATGCAACTTATGAAAACTTTGTTAAAAAATTAATTAGTAAGTGGCTAGAGGCTTTACCACAATTAGTTACTAAATACGATCTACTAGACGAAGTAATCCGTAATAATCATAAGATTGGCGTATGTAAGTTAATTCCAAAATTAGAAGATGATAGATATAAACATTTGCAGTTAGAGCGAATTGTTCGAGGCTTATTTTATGAAATTAATAAAAATAGTAAATATGAATTAATACCAGAGTGTTTTTTAATAAGTTTTCAAAATAATTTACGACAGAGTGAATTGCAAAAATTATTGAGTGCTGTTGGTCTTAATGATAAGGATAATTTTGGCTGGAAGTGGCTTGAAAATCACCAAAATATTAAAGATTATATTGATAATATACTGAGTCTGGGTGGCTCAAATCAACTTAAAAATGAATTAGACCAATTTATTGAAAATCGCAATGCAAGTGCCCATAGTTTAGTTCAAGAAAATGAATCTTTAGGTTATGATTCCTTACTAAACTTGTGTGATTTTGTGGATGCTATATGTCAGGCATTAGCTGATTTATTGATTTATCATTTTTTAAATAAAAAGATTAATATAAATAAAGCAAAAAAAATTGGCGAAATTACAAATTATCATTCAAATATAAAAGTCTTAACTGCAAGCGTTAATCGTGTTACTTTATCATTAGAAGATACAATTTTTATTGTCAACCCAAATTCATCTTATTGCAAAGCAGCTATAATTAGAGAACTAAGAAATAAGAATGGAGAATCAAAACAAGTTCTTAGAATAATAAAGCAGCAAGATATATCTTTACAAATTGAAATGATAAATGTCTTAAAATATCCTAAAAAGAATCAAGCAATTTATGTATTAACTGCAAATTAATTAAATCAAAAAACTCAACTATATTATATAATCTCTGCTATCTTATGTCTAAGTTCAGTCATAACGAAAATAAAATGAATGCAACTATGTATGCTCAACAACTTGAATTATTCGATCTATTCAATCCAAATTCTATTAAAAATGCCAAATTGCAATTAACGTTCGTAGACTTATTTGCTGGAATTGGTGGATTCAGAATCCCTCTGGAAGAATTAGGCTGTAAATGCTTAGGCTATTCAGAAATTGACAAAAAAGCCATTCAAGTTTATCGACATAATTTTATTAAAGATGCCAACTCAGATGAGGTATATTTAGGAGATATTACCAATCTCAGCCAATTGCCTTTTCCGATAGATGTATTAGTCGGTGGTGTTCCCTGTCAACCTTGGTCGATCGCAGGT
This sequence comes from Microcoleus sp., assembly GCF_041354475.1. Lineage (NCBI taxonomy): Bacteria > Bacillati > Cyanobacteriota > Cyanophyceae > Oscillatoriales > Microcoleaceae > Microcoleus > Microcoleus sp. The sequence continues at coordinate 61,765 of NZ_JBGJZU010000029.1, read as the reverse complement.
AAAATGCAAGGTTTGGACGACCCAAGAGGCAAGTTATGGACAGATGTATTTAGGGTAGTAAAAGCTAATCATCCCAAAGCTTTTATATTTGAAAATGTCAAAGGCTTGACAGAACCAAGAAATATAGAAAGCTTGAAATACATAATTGATAATTTAACATCATCTGGTTATGTTGTTAAATACGAGGTGCTAAATTCCTATGATTTTGGATTACCGCAAGATAGAGATAGATTGTTTATTGTTGGTATTAGGAATGACATAGAAGGATGCTGGGGATTTACATTTCCTAAACCAATCGATCGCGCGAGCAAGCTTTATGATGTGATACCAGGGATTCAGCGTAGCAATTTTAGGAAGCAAAAATTTTCACCAACCGTTTTATTTGATGGAAAAGTCCCCGGTTCCAGAGGCAGATTTCAAAAGCTAGATGAATTAAATGACTTCTTCTTATTTACTGATATTAGAGATGGACATACTACCATCCATTCTTGGGATTTAATCGAAACAACTAGCAGGGAAAAATTAATTTGTCAAACCATTATGAAAAACAGAAGAAAAAATATTTATGGAGAAAAGGACGGTAATCCCTTAGAATTTAAAGTGTTAGCAACACTAATTCCTGAGTTGAAACAAACAGAAATTGACAACTTAGTTGAGAAAGAAATTTTGCGGAGTGTAGATGATAAAGGCTATGATTTTGTGAATTCTAAAATCTCTTCAGGAATTAACGGCATTTCTAAAATTTTCTTACCCCATGCGGATGCGATCGCAACTTTAACTGCAACTGGAACTAGAGACTTTGTGGCAACAATCTCGATTCAATGTCAAGAACCAGCAGCATATAAGGAAACATTTATTAGGGAAATTTATGAAAAGAAAAACTTTCAACCTCTAACTGCACAGGATTACGCAAAATTGCAAGGATTTCCCGAATGGTTCAAAATTTCTGAAAATGAAACTACAGCCAAACATCAATTGGGTAATGCCGTATCAATTCCTGTGGTTTACCATTTAGCCAAAGCCTTACTAGAAATTATTTTGTAATTTTGACTTAAAATATGGCAGCTATTAGCACAAAACAACGAGAAATAATTAAAGGATATCTTGAAGGTTTTATTCAGGGTATTGTAGATGAATATAAAGGTCGGATTATTCACAAATCAACGACTGGAATAGAGTACCTGTCGCGCAGTTCAACTAATGGAGAATTAAAACCTTTTCAAGCCGCGCTAATTCCAATAGAATTAATACGAATCAATCAATTTGAGCGAGGTTTAAGTACCAGATTAGGAAACTCTCTTGAAGAATGCGCTAAGTTAATTGCCCTTGAACATCATCAAGATGCACGTCGAGGATATGATATCAGAGCGGAAGTAAGTATTGCCGCTTTTGAAGAAGCTCAACGTCAGAAAGAATACTATGAATCTATGGATAAAAAAGGACAAACTAAACCATCTTTTAAGCAGATGATAACAGCAGTGCTGAATGCTAGACGATTCGATGATTTGGTAACAAAAAGTGTACGTGCTGACCTTTGTATTTTTGCTAATGACGGAACAGAATACTTATTTGAAATTAAAGCTCCTAAGCCGAATAAGGGTCAATGCTTAGAAGTTATCCAGCGTCTGTTGAGGTTTCATTTACTGCGGGGTGCAAAGCGTCCGCAATTGCAAGCTTACTATGCGATGCCTTATAATCCCTATGGTGTAACAAAAGCTGTTTATAAGTGGTCTCAGGCAAGGAATTATCTGCCTTTTGATGAAGCTGTAGTTATTGGAGATGAATTTTGGAATATTGTAGGCGGAGCGACTGCTTATGAGGAATTATTGGAAATATATTTAGAAGTGGGACGTGAAAAAAGTAAATATATGATGGATGCTTTAGCTTTCGGATTTTAAGGAGAGGGAATTTTTGATAAAAGCGGGGGGTTGAACCATGATGACTTAGCTGTTAACGGGAAAATCCTTGTTGATCGCCCAAAGTAACAAGGGTATTAGCATAAAATTTATCAGCCACAAGTTTCACTTATTGAAATAGGAAGAAGTATTACAGCCATGATGACTTACAAGGGTTACAGTGCTAGCATTGAAGTAGATTCAGAAGCGGAAATTCTTTTCGGGCGAGTCCTCGATATTAATGACGTAGTGACTTTTAAAGCACAAACTATTGAAGAAGCACGCCAATAATTCCAAAACTCGATCGATGATTATCTAGAGTTTTGCCAAGAATTGGGACAGGAACCCGATCGACCCTATAATTAAATTAGATCCATTAACGAGGTAAACTATGTCACTAACTGCAACCGAATATAAATATGTAGAATTAGATGAGAAGAATACACCTATCATCACAGGGACTACGATGAAAGTAGTTGAATTAATAACTTCGGTAAAAGCTTACAGCTTGAGTCCTGAAGAATTACTGGAAAGCTATCCTCACCTAACTTTGAGTAAAATTTACTCTGCTTTAGCCTACTACTGGGATCATAAACAAGAGCTTGATGCAGATATGCAGCGCCGATTTGAGTATGCCGAAAAGTTGCGATTAGAAGCGGGCGAATCTCCTTTGGCTAAAAAACTCCGCGCCCAAGGATTAATTAAATGAGTATAGCTTTGTACATGGATGAGAATGTGCCTCTACCGATTGCAAAGGGATTGAGACAAAGAGATGTAGATGTTTTGAGAGCTCAAGAAGATAACCATCAAAACACGCCAGACCATATTATACTCGATCGCGCAATGGATCTTCAGCGCGTTGTTTTTACACAAGACGAAGATTTTTTAGCCATAGCCAACCGTCGCCAGCAAGAGGAAGTCAATTTTTCTGGTGTCATCTATGCCCATCAACAAAAAGTAACTTTTGGTGATTGTATTCGTGACTTGGAAATTGTTGCTAAGGTGAGCGAACCTGAAGATTTTGTTAACCGCGTTCAGTACCTACCTTTATAACCAAATTCTTATTGGAATAGGGGTAAAATCTGCCTTACCCCTAACACAAAATTACTTCACCCTCGTCACATTTTTTGGCGGTTTTCGATCGTTGTGTTGTTCGCGCCAAGCGTCAATTATTTCTACAGTACACCCGGCAATCATTGACGCGACTGCGGCGACCATTACACTTTGTTGATAGTAAATAGTCACACCACTTGAAAAGCAAATAATTGCCATCTTGACCAGTAAAATTTGGGTAGCAAAAAACTGACGGCTAAAACGCATATTGTATGGTATAATATGCGTTTTAGATGCAGAACAGCTTAGTATACTATAGTATAGCTGTAGAAGGTTTCTCCAGCTAGAGGGAGTTTCTGGCGTTCAAGAGTATCAAGACAAACAGATAATCATGAACAGTTAATCAGGAAGGGCAGCCAATGTTAATGCTACTGTTTTATGTAGGAGATAACCTTTACGCGCTTGATAGTTCCCAGGTTGTGGAAGTTATACCCAGAGTTATCCTGAGAAAAACGCACCAAATGCCTGACTATGTTGGGGGTATGTTTCAATATCGATCGGCGATCGTACCAGTAATCGATCTGTGCTATTTAATTCGAGGCCAGCCCAGTTGCTCCTACTTGAGCACTCGAATTATCATGGTAAATTATTTTGGGAAGGATAACAGTAAGCGTTGTATCGGGTTGATGGCAGAACGAGTCACCGAAACATTAAATAAGCCGGATAGTGAGTTGATCGATGTAGCCACACAATTAGATGAAACTCATGGTTATTTAGGGGAAATGATTATGGATGAGAAGGGGATGATCCAACGCATTAGGTTAGAATCTTTGCTGTCAGATTCGCAGCAACAATATTTATTGGCAGGAAGGAATAATGACAGCAATAATACAAAACCAAATTGAGTCACTCCTAAAAGATCGGATTGGTTTGTCTGCAAGTATCCTTGGCTCTAAGGAAATTGGCAGAGCTGTAGAACAACGGATGACCGCCGAAAATTCCCCCAATCTACAAACTTATCTACAGCAATTGCAAATATCAGCGGAGGAACTCGAAGCACTGATTGAATTATTAATTGTCCCAGAAACTTGGTTTTTTCGAGATTGGGAACCCTTTGTTTTTTTAGAGCGTTACGTCAAATCTGAGTGGTTGCCAACCCAAAGTCACCGCATCTTGCGCGTGCTCAGCGTGCCCTGTTCTTCTGGGGAAGAACCTTATTCAATTGCTATGAGCCTGCTCCAGGCAGGTTTTACACCTAATCAGTTTCAAATTGATGCGGTTGATATTAGCAACTGCTCCTTAGATAAAGCTAGAAAAGCTGTGTATACCCAAAATTCATTTCGGGTAAATAACCTACAATTTCAGCAACTATATTTTACTAAATTAGGCAATAAATATCAGTTGTGCGACTTAGTAAAAAACGCCGTTAACTTCATGCACGGCAATCTAGTCGATCCCAATTTCATCACAGGAAAAAATCCTTACAATGTAATTTGGTGTCGTAACGTTTTAATTTATTTCGACGATGCAGCTAGAGAAAAAAGTATTCGGACTTTAAACGGATTATTGAAAAATCAAGGGCTACTATTTTTGGGGCACGCGGAAAAGATGCAAATGTTAGAATCCACATTTGTATCTGTACAACATCCTTTTGCTTTCGCCTACCGAAAGCAAGAAAATGATAGCGGCGGTTTAATAAATGGTGAAAAACTACTAATGAGACATCAGCCGTTAATATCTACCGGAGAGGTTAGTTTGTCGCGGCTCGATCGCCAAAATAAATCTCCTCTATTTAGTAGAAAAGATTCTCCAACTATCGCCCGACCAAACAATCCAACAGCCAATCGAGAAACCACACAATTGAAAACCATGCCTGTGAGCGTTCCAGCAACATCTACCAGCAAAATAGCCAACGCTCAAAACTCAAGTCAATTGCCAGCAAGCCAGTTGGAAACTGCCCGTAAATTAGCCGATGGAGGACAGTTAAGCGCAGCAACCACAATGTGCGAAAATTATCTCAAGCAAAACTTTACCAGTGTTGAGTATTATATATTAATGGGAGAAATATATCAAGCTAAAGGGCTTGATGTTCAAGCAGAGCAATGCTTCCAAAAAGCGATTTATTTAGAACCCAATAACTATGACGCACTCCTGCATCTTACTTTACTCGCAGAACATCGCGGTGATACTGCTAGAGCAGCAGTCCTGCGGCAACGAATCCAACGCCTGCAAAAATCTTAGGCAAGTAGATATGAGTCACCTAACTTGTTAATTTAGAATGACTGCCGCTCGCCTATCAACTGACCAAAAAACAACTAACAAAACGAGTTAATAGATGTTTAAAAACATGACTTTGCAAAGGCGGCTCATCAGCGGATTCTGGTTCATAGGTGCAATAGTCTTAATTGTGGCTTTGATTGGCTTGAGTGGAAATTACCGCCTGAAAAACAACATTAACACCTTCGCCTATAATACTTTGCCAAGTATTGACAACTTGTGGAAAATCAACGAAGCAAAAACCAGGACACATGGTGCGGAAAAAGTGCTGATTGCTAACGCATTAACTAGCACTCAGAGGCAAAAAGAGTTAACCACTGTTCAAAACGCATTCAAGGAAATAAACGAAGGATTGAACCTATACGAAAAGCAGCCTAGCGAGCCGGAGGAAGACAAATTATACAAACAATTTTTGGTCGAATGGGAGAAGTGGAAAGCCGCTAGTCAAGAGTACCTCCAGATTCATGAAAAATTTCAGAAAACTGGTCTCAGCAACCCGAGAAAAATTCAGACTGAGTTGTTGCAACAGGGGAAAACTAATACACCTGAATACACAGCAGCCCTAGCAGCTATCCAGACGCTAACCGAAATGAATGATTTCTTAGTTACGAAATTAGATCCTGTATTCGATACAGCGGACTCCGCCCTGCAAGAACTCCTGTCATACAACAGAAACTTGGCAGAAACAGCTAAGAAGACCGCAGAGCAAGATGTGAGCGCCAGCACATTCTGGATACTTGTAGGCTTAATCATTGGGCCGTTGACTGCTGGACTCTTTGGCTGGTACTTCAGTAATACGATCGCCAAACCAATGGGTGCAAAAATAGCTGGAGTTGTAGGAGTAGCCGAAAAAATTTCGACAGGCGATTTAACTACCCGCGTACAGGCGACAGATGCTCAGGATGAGATTGGGAAATTAGAGACAGCCTTCCGCACCATGACTGAAAACCTGAGTTCTTTAATCCGCCAAGTTCAGCAATCCGGGATTCAAATTACCTCGTCTGCTACCCAAATCGCTGCATCTGGCAAGCAACTAGAAGCAACTATAACCGAACAGGTTGCCTCGACAAATCAGGTGGCCGCCACAGCGCGATCGATTGCTACCACTTCTGGACAACTGGTGAAGACGATGGATGAAGTTGAGAGCTCATCCCACGTAACTGCACAGTCGGCTGGTGACAGTCAAAAAGATTTGATGCAGATGGAAAAAACTATGCGGAGTTTGGCAGATTCCACCGGTAGCATTTCTGCAAAACTGGGAGTGATTAGCGATAAAGCTAATAACATTAACAGCATCGTCACCACGATTACCAAAGTAGCGGATCAAACCAATTTACTCTCGCTCAACGCCGCAATTGAAGCAGAAAAAGCCGGAGAGTACGGTACGGGGTTTGCTGTCGTTGCCCGTGAAATTCGCCGCCTAGCCGACCAGACAGCAGTTGCTACCTTAGATATTGAGAATATGGTCAAAGAAATGCAAAGTGCAGTTTCCACAGGGGTGATGGAAATGGATAAGTTCACGAAAGATGTAGAACGGGGTGTGGAAGATGTCCACAATATCGGGGATAAGTTAGAGTCGATTATTCAGCAAGTGCAAAACCTAACCCCCCGCTTTCAACAGGTGGGTAACAGCATGGAGGGACAGTCGCAGGGTGCTGAGCAAATCAGCGAGTCAATGGTGCAGCTAAGTGAATCTTCATCGCAAACTGCCCAGTCTTTGCGTGAAATTAACGGTGCGATTAGCCAATTGAATGAGGCGGCACAAGGTTTACGCATGGAAGTCTCTCGTTTTAAAGTGGCAAGTAACTAATTTCAATCTATGATGATCATGTTAAATGCTGAAAATTACCAAGGAGAAATACTAGAATGTTGAACCAAATGAATTTCAAGCAACGCCTGCTTCTTACTTATTCATTACCCGCTCTATTATTTGTAGTTTTAAGCGGCCTAGTATATACAAGCACTCATCATACAAGGGAACTTTACGTGGAAACAAGAAGATCGCGGAATACGATTATAGAAACCAATGAAATGATTTTAAGAGCTTCGATGATGGCTCGGCAAGTTCGGGGCTATCTACTTGTGGGCAATGCTGAGGGTGCTTTAGAATCTTTTGAGAAACAAAAAAATCTGTTTCAGGAATCTACCAAGCGCGCCGAAATACTAATTAAAGATAATCCAAATCCACAACAACAAGAGAAATTTAGAAATATGCTTCAATTAGAAAGTCAATTTGAAGAGCTGTCGAAGAGAACTTTCCAATTGAAAGATCAAGGTAAGCAACAAGAAGCAGTAACTACATACCTGAAAGAATCGAAAAGCAACTTGGGACAATTCGACGCACTAAACCAAGAATTTGCCAAGATTGAAATAGACAAGTTGAACACAATAAGTGAGAATGTAGACAAGAATTTTAAATTAATAGAATTATCATCTCTAGCCATTATAGCTATAGCCCTGGTGCTAGCATATCTGATATTCGACCTAACAAATAACTTGAGTTCTTTAATTCTTCAAATTCAGCAATCTGGCATTAAAATCACCAGCTCTGCCACCCAAATTGCCGCATCAGGCAAGCAACTAGAGGCAACGATGACTGAACAGGCGGCATCCACCAATGAGATGGCTGCCACAGTAAAGGAGATTGCTGCCACCTCTGGACAACTGGTGAAGACAATGGATGAAGTTGAGTACACATCGCAAGCGACGGCTCAGGGGACGGGTGAGAGCCAACAAGACCTGATCCACATGGAAAAAACTATGCGTATGTTAGCGGAGGCCACTAATACCATTTCATCAAAGCTGGGAACTATTAGCGATAAAGCTAACAGCATTAATAGCATTGTCACCACGATCACAAAAGTAGCGGATCAAACCAATTTGCTCTCACTTAACGCCGCAATTGAAGCAGAAAAAGCCGGAGAGTACGGAACGGGATTTGCTGTGGTTGCCCGTGAAATTCGCCGCCTCGCCGACCAAACAGCAGTCGCTACCTTAGACATTGAAACGATGGTAAAAGAGATGCAAGGCGCAGTTTCCACAGGGGTGATGGAAATGGATAAATTTACCAAAGATGTAGAACGAGGTGTAGAGGATGTTCGTACTATCGGCGGTAAATTAGATTCGATTATTGGGCAGGTGCAAACCCTAACCCCCCGTTTTCAACAAGTGAGTAGCAGCATGGAAGGACAGTCAGAGGGGGCACAGCAAATCAGTCAAGGCATGGTGCAATTGAGTGAAGCTACTTCGCAAACGACTCAATCTCTACGCGAGATCAACAGTGCGATCAGGGAATTGAACGAAACGGCTCAAGGCTTACGCCAGCGCATCTCTGGTTATAAAGTGGGTTAGAGTTGATGATTTATAGTAAACTACGTTGGAATGGGACTTATGAGCAATGATTGCTGGAACAAAATAGGAGTTGAGGGCGATCGCTCCTGCGAACAACTAAAAACAGTAATTCATTGTCGGAACTGCCCCGTTTATTCTGCCGCCGGACGCAGTTTATTAGAAAGGGAAGCTCCGCCAGAGTATGTAAAAGAGTGGACTGAGATACTAGCAAAAACTCCGTCCGATCATTCTCTAGCACAAACTAACGGGGCGATCGTCGTTTCTGGAGAAACCATATCAGTCATGATATTTCTGCTAGGCGGCGAATGGTTAGCTTTACCAGTACGGTTGCTTCAAGAAGTGACAGAACCCTGTGTAATTCATACCCTACCCCACCGCAACAACGAACTGTTTATGGGTTTGGTCAACATTAGAGGAGAAATTCTAATGTGCGTTTCTCTGGGCCATCTCCTTGACTTAGAAGATCACGCTAACTCTTCAGATCGTGCCAGTTCTGTTGCTGCTAAACGGATGATAGTTATGGCAAGTGGAGACAATCGCTGGGTTTTTATCGTGGACGAAGTTTGCGGTCTTCATCGCTTCCCGCTCAGGGAATTAGAAAATACACCTGTAGTGATTTCAAAAGCCTCAGAAACTTATACAAAAGGGGTGGTTCGCTGGCAGGGGCATAAGGTTAATTACATAGATTCTGATTTATTATTTTACACCTTAAACAAAAGAATATTATGACAGATCAGAGGGAGGATGCGATGAACGACATCACGATGCTAGATGTATTCCGGCAGGAAGTGGAAGCCCAAGCAGCAATACTAAATCAGGGGCTTCTCTCCCTGGAAAGCGAACCCCAGTCTCGCCAAATTCTAGAGTCATTAATGCGTGTCGCTAATGCAATTCAAGGAACGGCTCGGCTCGTAGAAATCGATGATGCTATTAATCTGGCTCAGAGCATAGAGATCTGCCTCGATCGTGCTCAAAAGCAAAGCTTTACTCTGGGTGCGGGTGAGATTGACGTGCTGCTGCAAGGTGTAAATTTACTCCTAAATATCAGCAGAGTCAAGGAAGACGATTTAGACAGTTGGCTTTCAGAAAATCAAGATAACATCGAAACCGTTACCAACAGTGTTGCTACCTTACTGACACCAGAATCTGTATTAGTTTCTCAGCCAAGAGTAGAGTTGAAAAGTTGGCAGGGAAAGCCAGAAACTCCCACTGTAGAAGTAAGATTAGAAGATGATTTAAATAGCCCCAAAATATCGGTTGGGCCAAACCAATCAGCTAGAGATTTGAACTCGCTTGCTCGTGCAGCAGTGACCACCGAGGTGTCGCCAACCACGATCGCAAACCGTCAAGATTATCCAGAATCAGATGAGATGTCAACCATCGGCGACACCTCAATGTTGGAGTTATTCAAGCTGGAAGTAGACGCCCAAGCAGCTATTTTAAGTGAGGGACTCTTAGCCCTGGAAAGCCAACCAGGGTCTCCCAAAGTCTTAGAGTCGTTAATGCGAGCCGCCCATTCCGTTAAAGGAGCCGCCCGCATCGTGGCCCTCGATGCTGCGGTTAATTTGGCTCACGTTATGGAAGATTGTTTTGTAGCAGCACAGAACCAAAAAATTACCCTAGAAGCCGATGGAGTTGACGTGTTGCTGCATGGAGTCGATCTGCTGCTAAACATCAGTCAGCAAGGGCAAAGTTGGGTTAAGGAAAATCGGGACGATGTTGAAACTACTAGAGAGGAAATTTCTGCTCTGCTGACACCGGGATCTGCACCAGTGAAAAGAGCCGAAATCTTGCCATCTAATCAGGAAACTCAGGCACAATCTACTCCTGTGCAAAAACCGGAAATCGTGCTCAGCGCTCCCGGTACTATCCAAACACAACCAAATGGTCAGAATAACTTAGGTGAAACTCAATCAATTGTTAAGCAAACATCTAGCGATGTAGAGCAAGTCAAACCGGGAGCAGAACAGGGAGGGGCCTCTAGCGATCGCGTTGTCCGGGTAAGTGCCGACAACTTAAACCGGATCATGGGTTTGGCTGGCGAATCTTTGATCGAAGCAAATTGGCTTCAGCCCTTTGCCGATTCCCTGACGATCCTCAAAAAACGCCAACTAGAATTATCTAAAATTTTAGATAATTTTCAGCAAACTCTCGCAGTCAAGCACAATCAAGAAGCCGCAAACTATTTAGAAGGAGCCCGCGCAAAGGAGCGGGAATGTCGGCAGATTTTGAGCGATCGCCTGATCGAACTAGAATTATATGCCCGTCGCACCGGCAGTCTGAGCGATCGCCTCTACCAGGAAGTAATTGCCTCTAATATGCGTCCCTTCGCCGATGGGGTGCAGGGGTTTCCTCGGATGATGCGCGATTTAGCCAGGAAGCTGAATAAGCAAGTAAAATTTCAAATTTTCGGCAAAGGCACGCCTGTCGATCGGGATATTATCAAAAAACTGGAAGCCCCCCTCACCCACATTTTGCGTAACTCCATCGATCACGGCTTGGAGCTTCCCGAAGAGCGCCTCGTCGCCGGCAAACCAGCAGAAGGAACCGTGCGGCTAGAAGCAGTCCACCGAGGAGGAATGCTATCGATTACCATCACTGACGATGGTAGAGGAATTAACTTTGACTGGCTGCGCGGAAAAATTATTAATAAGAACCTGGCGACCCCGGAAATTGTAGCTCAGCTTAACGAAGCCGAACTGATGGAATTTCTATTTTTACCAGGATTTTCGACAGCCAAACAAGTCACCGAAATTTCCGGCCGCGGCGTGGGTTTAGATATTGCTAAAAGCATGGCGCACGAAGTTGGCGGCACCGTGCGAGCTAGTTCTAATCTGGGAAAAGGTACGACTTTCCACTTCCAATTACCCTTGACGCTATCCGTTGTTCGCACCCTGTTAGTAGAAATATCTGGCGAACCCTATGCCTTTCCTCTGGCGCGGATCGAGCAAATTGTCAATGTGGACAAAAAAGAGATTGCCTCAGTGGAAAATCGCCAATATTTCACTATGAACAATAAGAATATCGGCTTAGTAGCTGCCTATCAAGTATTAGAATTGAAGCAACCACCGCCCCAGTCAGATACCTTATCAGTCGTCGTCATTAGCGAACAATCAGACTATTACGGACTGGTGGTCGATCGCTTTTTGGGCGAACACGATTTGGTGGTAAGACCCTTAGATCCCCGATTGGGTAAAGTTCAGGATATTAGTGCTGCTGCTTTGATGGGAGACGGTTCTCCTATCCTGATTGTCGATGCTTCTGACTTGATGCGTTCTGTTGATAATCTGCTTAATGACAGCCACTTGAACCGTGTTATTAGCAGTTCTGAGATGGCTGTAGTAGACGGTCGCAAGAGTATTCTGGTGGTGGATGATTCCATTACCGTGCGAGAAATGGAACGAAAACTGCTGCAAAACAAAGGTTACAATGTTGATGTTGCGGTGGATGGCATGGAAGGTTGGCACGCAGTTTCTACAAATCATTACGATTTAGTAGTTAGTGATGTTGATATGCCCCGCATGAACGGAATCGAGTTTACCAGCAAGATCAAAAACAATCCAAAGCTAAGTTCGATTCCGGTGATTATTGTCTCCTACAAAGACCGCGAAGAAGACCGCCTGCGCGGTTTAGAAGCTGGAGCTAATTATTACTTAACCAAAGCAAGTTTTCAGGACGATACTTTAGTAAACGCAGTGTACGACTTGATTGGTAATTAGTCATTCGTTACCAATTACTAATTACCAATTATCATGAAAAATCCTATGAGAATCGCAATTGTAAACGACATGGTGATGGCAGTAGAGACGCTACGGCGCGTCTTGATGACAGTCAAAGACTATCAAGTGGCTTGGGTAGCACGCGATGGTGCTGAAGCAGTTACCAAATGCGCCGAGGATACCCCAGATCTGATTCTGATGGATTTGATCATGCCAATCATGGATGGGGTAGAGGCAACTCGCCACATCATGAAGAATTCTCCCTGCGCTATTGTGGTAGTAACGGCTAGCGTTGAAAAAAATGGGTCTCAAGTGTTTGAAGCAATGGGATATGGAGCATTAGATGCTGTCAGCACGCCTGTTTTGGGGGCTAGCGGCAACCCAGAAGCTGCTAAAGCTTTGCTTGCGAAAATCGTGACTATTGGTAAACTGATTGGCAAATCCGGTGCAACTTCTAAATCTAGAACCCATAGGGAAAGCCCTCAATCTATATTCTCACCCCTCGCAGCCCGCGTTCCTCCCCTAGTCGCGATCGGCTCTTCTACTGGCGGCCCAAATGCTCTGGCAAAGATTCTTTCTCGCTTACCGGCAAGCTTTGGTGCAGCAGTAGCGATCGTCCAACACGTAGATGCACAATTTACTCCCAGTTTGGTAGAATGGCTAAACGAACAAACACCCCTCAGCGTAGAGCTAGCATCCGAAGGTAGTCGTTTGGAAGTAGGAAAGGTATTAGTTGCCGGGACAAACGATCACCTGTCATTGCAACCAAATTTTAGCTTAAGTTATACAAAAAACCCGATTGATTATCCCTATCGTCCTTCGGTTGATGTGTTTTTCAAAAGTGTCGCTCATTACTGGCACCGCCAAGGAACTGCTGTGTTACTAACAGGTATGGGTCGAGATGGAGCGGAAGGGCTCAGTTTGTTACGCGAAAAGGGATGGCATACGATCGCCCAAAATCAGGCAAGTTGTGTGGTTTATGGGATGCCCAAAGCAGCAGTAGAGCTTGGTGCGGTGGCGGAGATTTTACCACTGGAGGCGATCGCTTCTACTCTAATTGACCGATTAGCAATGAGCCGTTAGCTAATTCTTACTTTTTATCTTCAAGTTAGTATTTCAAAAGGAAGTGAACTCAGTGACAGAAGATCCGATTACAGTCTTGCTCATCGACGATCAGCCAATGATCGGCGAAGCCGTTCGTCGAATGTTGCTTCCAGAAAAAGATATCACCTTTCATTACTGTAGCGACCCTACCCAGGCGATCAAAGTCGCGAGGTCATGTCAACCAACAGTCATCTTACAAGACCTAGTGATGCCAGAGATGGACGGACTGGTCTTAGTACGCTTTTTGCGAGCCAATAACGCTCCCACAAAATATGTTCCGCTGATCGTTCTCTCTAGTAAAGAAGAACCGCTGATTAAAGCAAAAGCTTTTTCTTTAGGGGCAAACGATTATATAGTTAAACTCCCAGACAAGGCAGAACTAATAGCTCGTATCCGCTACCACTCTAAAGCCTATGTAAACCTTCTCAAGCGAAACGAAGCAGAAGCAATCCTCCAATCGGAAAACTTCCGCATGGCTAAAGAACTAGATATGTTGCGTCAAATGCAACAGATGATTCTTCCTACAGCAGACGAACTAGACGCCATCGAAGGTTTAGAAATTGCAGGGTTTATGGAACCCGCAGACGAAATAGGCGGCGACTACTATGACGTTCTCTACGTAGACGGAATCGTCACAATTGGCATCGGTGATGTCACCGGACACGGACTCGAAAGTGGGATTTTAATGGTAATGACGCAAACAGCAGTTCGTACTCTTAAAGAAATTAGAGAACTCGATCCGGTTAAATTTTTAGATGCACTCAACCGCACTATTTATAAAAATGTCCGACGGATGAATTCTGAGAAGAATTTGACGTTAGTCATTCTCACCTATACAAAAGGTAGAATAAGTATCAGCGGTCAGCATGAGGAAACTATTGTAGTGCGAAAGGGCGGGTTGGTTGAGCGCGTTGACACGATGAATCTAGGCTTCCCTATTGGATTAGATGAAGAAATTACTGAATTTATCAATCATACAATCATTGAATTAAAGGAGGGGGATGGAATTGTCCTCTATACCGACGGAATTCCTGAAGCTTATAACCTTGATAAAGAACAGTATGGGCTCGATAAATTCTGCGAAGTTATTAGTCATAATTGGGCTGGCTCGGCCGAAGAAATCAAACAAGCGATCGTTGACGATCTTAAACAATTTATTGGCAAGCAGAAAGTTTTTGATGACATTACTTTACTGGTGATCAAGCAGGAAGCATCGGATAACCTAGAATCCTTTGAGGAAGAAGCATCTGATTACCTGGAATCATTGGAGGAACCAGAATTAGTGGAGGAAGTTAAAGAGAATGTGAACAAAAAGAATATATTCAACCTTTTTCGCAACTGATCTGCGTAGGCTTGCCCTGAACATTTTGCAGTTAGCAATTCACCTTAAAGCCTCACAAAATGGTAACTTATTCTGCATCCAGCACAAATATCCCGAAAAACAAAAAAAATGTTACTAACAACTAAGGAACGAAAATTTAATAACTTACAATGCGTGATGGTTCTTGTGGGATGGGATCGCGTTGCCCGTCCAGAAAGGGCGAGCCACGCGATCCCACCCCACTTTCAAGAGTGTAAATTATTTAATTCGCGATCCTAATGACATTGTTGAGGATAAGTAAATCACCTAAGCAAACGTCAAATACGGCTCGCGCTCAAGCTTGCTGTGTATGTCTTCTTCCTTCTTCCTTCTTCCTTCTTCCTTCTACTTACCAACCTTTATCAATTAATAGGTAACAAAGATGATCCAGCTTGTTGGAGATTTTATTGAAGAGTTTTCCCGGTCACATGATTCTTTAGAACTGAGCTTTACTTCCAGTTCTAGACCAGTTAAACGGCGGTGGCTGAATAACCGCTTATCAGCTTGTTTTATCGCCGACTATTTTTTTAATATTATGCCAATTGACGAGGAGGATAGTGAGGTAGAAGAACGCATCGAAGCCATGAAAAACGCGGTGAGTTATATCGGAAACGAACTCTTAGAGAATGCCATAAAATTTCATGAAGGAATCGAGAACGATCCAGTTAAGTTTGGTATACATTTTAGGGAAAACTTGGATATAGTCACTGCTGTAATTTTTACCAAAAACGGTATTAATCCTGAAAGTGTGGAGAAATTTCAAGCCTTTATTGAGGAATTACGATCGGCAGATCCTAAGGACTTATATGTTGAGCAGATAACAAAAGCAGCCGAATCCGAAGATAGTGAAGCTTCTGGCTTAGGTTTACTGACCGCGATCAATGATTATTCAGCCAAACTCGGCTGGAAATTTGAGTCCGATCCCAGTAATCCACAAATTATCACCGTTACTACAATGGCTCAAGTTGTTGTATAATTTTAACTGATTAATTTAGACATCAGAAGCAAAAAAAGACAGAAAAGCTATGACCAATCAAGAAGTCAAAGGCGAGGATTATCAGGTGCAATACGATCCAGCATCCTCAACAGTTTATTTTAAAGGTGCTATCAGTCTAGGAGGCCCCAAGGATTATGCTCCCATTGTTAAATTGCTCGATGATGTAGCTAAATTAGCACCCACAACTCTCACATTAAATGTGAAAGAATTAAAATTTCTCAACAGTTCTGGCATCAGTATGCTGTCGAAATTTGTACTTGGGATGCGGAAAAAGAAGAGTCAATTGGTGGTTTTAGGCACAAAAAGAATGCCCTGGCAAGTTAAATCTTTGAAAAACTTAGAGCGATTGCTTCCAGGTTTAAAGCTTGTAGTTGAATAAAGTAAAATCTTTAGGAGCGAACGTAACATTTTATGAAATTTACACCTCTATTCATGTCAAATTAGTTGATGACTGTTCTAGAGGAGTAAATGCAACTAATGACCAAAAATGTTAGGGAGTTTTTGTGACAAAAATTAAGTTAATTTATTTAAGGGATAAACTACTATGTTAGAAAACATTTTTCATCAATTTGACACGCTAAATATAATTAGTAAGCTCTCGATCTGTTTGCTACTCACCGCTCTGGGAACTGGGCTATTATATCTAATATTGTTTTATATCTTGCGCCCCATTTTTCGGAGATTTGAACGGGACATTGCAATTGTCACCTTAAATGTTTCTGCCTATCCCGCTCTCATTGTCTTCGCTATTTTCGGTCTAAAAATCACTTTTGGGAAGTTAGTCTCTCCTGATATTTTTGCTGCCATCGAACACATCCTGACACCGATTTTAATTATCACTATTAGTTATTGGTGTGTTCAATTATTTATCGAAGTTTTTATCTACTACCTCAAAGAGTACACTAAAAAAACTGAGGTGATGTGGGATGATGTCTTGCTTCCCATCCTCTCAGCCGTTGTTCCTGTGATTATTTTCGTGGGTGGCGGTGTGCTGGTTATCAGTTCGTTTGGGGTTGATTTAAGTGGAATTTGGGTAGCTTTGGGTGGTGCTACTTTTGTTCTGGGTTTTGCGCTTCAGGATATTTTGTCTAACTTTTTTAGTGGAGTTGTTTTACTTATTGATACTCCTTTTCGATTTGGTGATATTCTGCTCCTTGAAGATGGTTCAATCGGAATGCTGCGCCGGATTGGGATTAGGGTGACTGAGCTATATATATTTAGCAACCATTGCGATGTTTATATTCCCAACAGTGTATTGCAGGGTCAAAAACTTACTAATCTAAGTCGCCCTACCTCCTTATACTATAACTCTATAGAAATAGAAATACCCTCGGAAGGTAATCTTGAGGATTCCAAGAAGCTGATGCAAGAAATTGTGTTAGCTCATCCAGATACACTAGGGGATATGGATGCTAAATTGGAGGTAATTGATAGGTACTATAACGCGGAAGGAAGTGATGCCGCTCTAGTCGAACAACAAGAAGTTGGGAAATCGCGACTACTGGCTGAACAGGAGGTCAATTTAAAATTAGAGGAAATTGAACAAGCCCTGGAATCTTTGGTTGTTACGGTGCAGTTTGCAGAAAAAGGAGGGTTAACTCAAGATGAAAGAGAAAACGTCCAACAGGAATATTTAGCAATCTTAGAACTCTTTGGTTTTCAAGTGATCGAGGCAACTGAAGATAGCCGTGCTGTAGTTAATTTTGAAGAATATAATGAAGAGGGACTGATTGAGTTAATTAGGCAGTGGTATCGAATTTGGCTGAGAGATCCAAATTTGCTGGATGACGATCAATACTTTATTTCTGAAGAATGGGAACAAAAGATTAATTTGTTAAAGCGAAGAGCGCAACGCTTGTATCAAAAAATCTCGAACCCTCAAGCTGACGAAACTCGCTTAGATGATTATGTCATGGATATAATTAAATGGATCAGAGAAAAGTTGAAAGTACCGCGAAAAAAATGGCAAGAACCGCAAATCAGGATGATCGGAATGAATCACGAGGAATCCTCGGTGTATCTTGAATTGCAGATCGGCTTTTTTGTGGATGATATCAAACTGGAAGATGGGAAGCGGGGCGATCGCGTCAGAAGCCAAATTTATCAAGAAATTTTCAGCAATCTGCGGAATACTTACCTTAATTGGAATGGCATTAAACCGATAGGAGAGTCCGAGTCAGAGGATAATGGGAATGCGGTTGATGCTAGCATTAATCAGAGTCCTGTCAGCAGTTTTGTGCAGACTGGACTAGACCCGACTACTGCTAAGCAAGGGTTCGCCTTTTACCTGTCCGTAGGTAGAAATAAACCGGGGGTCAAGTCCTCAAAAACTCTTAAGGGGTAAGCTATTCAGCATCTAAATGACGTATAATAAAAGTTGGAATATACAGCAGATTGCAGGTCGATCGAGTACACAGGGGTGAAACCCTGAAAGACATTACTTGCTGCGATTTTTTCCAATATTTCAACTATTCTCTGACGGCGAAACTCCGCACTTAAAGTCGATCGCTCTTCTTGTAAAGTAACGTAAACTCTGACAGGGCGATCGCCCTGTATTGGAACCTCATTAGACCATTCTAAAAAGTTTCCCTTCAATATAGCCTCAAATATTCGCTGCATAGCTAATATCAACTATTCTCTATTTTTACCATTATAGCCCTTGATGACTGCCTCGCCCCTTTTTTCCCAAAGTACGCGCGTGCGAAGCGATTCCCGTAGGGAATCGCCCCTCCCCTTTACCACTAATCGGACTTTGGAGAGTATTCTCGTTTATGCTATCTTAAGCTTTACTAGAACTTATTTTGTTATAATATATACCAGGCATCTTGCCTACTATCATCCTAAAAAAACAACCTCCAACCAAGAATTACTTGAAACTTAATAAAAATTATGGAACAACAACTCGAACAAATCACACAAATCAAGAGAATTGATGTGCGTGCTGCTGTCTCAGCAGTAAAAACTTATTGCCAATATATACAAGACTTGATTCGACTTTCTACCAACGATATCAGATTAGAGGAAATTGAGCTATCAGATGATAAACAATTTTGGTTGATTACTATAAGCTTTGAGGGTAAGACGTTTACAGAAGAACTCCCGATGGGAATTAGATATAGAGATGAACGGGAGTATAAAATTTTTAAAGTCAATGCAGAAACAGGTGAAATAGAATCAATGAAAATCAGAGAAGTATGAAGGAGTATATCCATAATATTTTTAATAAATATCGAAAAAAAGGGGTCATTGTAGATACAAATATTTTGGTTTTGTGGTTTGTCGGGAGTGTTAATCGCTCCCGGATTTCTCAATTTAATCGCACAGAAAAATTTGCACCAGAGGATTATGATTTATTAGTAAACATATTATCTAATTTTGGTAATATAATAACTACACCAAATATTTTAACTGAAGTTAATAGCTTACTTAACCAAATAGGAGAGCCAGAACGTTCTGAATGCTTAAAAATATTTGCACAAGGAATTAAAAGATTAAACGAAGTCTATATTGAAAGTCTAACGGCTGTGCAAGTTGATAAGTTTACTAAATTTGGGTTGACTGATGTGGGAATTATATATTTAGGAAGCCAAGGTTATCTGGTGCTGACAGACGATCTGAAGTTAGCATCTTATCTTCAAAAAATAGGAATTGATACGATAAATTTTAACAATATTAGAACCTATGGATGGTGATATTCATTTACCTTAGAATAAATGGAATCGGTATCACCCTTTTCTCCCGCAAAGCCCGCACAAACAAAGCTATTACGAAAAGCGATCGCCCTCAAGCCTTACTCGATCTGCTACAATCGCCAATAAAGGTCGTTTAGCTGCGATAAAATACCCCTATGACTACCCTCACCCTCAACCTCAACCCCATTATTAAGCTGACAGACGATCAGTTTTTCCAACTCTGTCAGGAGAATGAAAATATTAGATTGGAACGCACAGCCAAAGGAGAATTAATTATCATGTCACCAGCAGGAGGAGAAACTGGAAGCAGCAATGCAGGATTAACTGCACAGATTTGGATTTGGAATCAGCAACATAAATTGGGAAAAGTGTTTGATTCCTCAACTGGTTTCAAACTTCCTAATGGTGCAAATAGAGCGCCTGATGCTTCTTGGGTAAAATTAGAAACCTGGAATGCACTAACTCCCGAACAACAAAAGAAATTTCCCCCGATTTGTCCTGATTTTGTCGTCGAGTTACTTTCTCCCAGCGATAGTTTGAAAGAAACTCAGGATAAGATGAAAGAGTATCGAGACAATGGTGCTGTTTTAGGTTGGTTAATTAATCGCAAATCGCGACAAGTTGAAATTTACCGTCCCCATCAAGAAGTTGAAATGCTGGAATCTCCAGCCACTGTATCCGGTGAAGATGTTCTCCCCGGATTTATTTTGAATCTTGAATCTATCTGGTAATGTGCGATCGCACTTGGTCCATCACCCTATCATTGAGCAGTCCCTTTTCTGCTACCATAGATTAAAAGATGTCTAGATGGCTGAGTATGGTTATCACCGATGAATTTTCAGCTAGGGCTATTAACCTTTGTATAATTTAAAACATAGTAAACTCATGAGAATATCTAAAAACGATTTTTTTTTCTCCTCCTGCTGGCTGCTTTCCTTGTTTGCTGTAGCAGGATGTACCTCTAGTTCCAAAAAGCAAGTTGTCATTTGCTCGAAAGATTTTTCGGAACAAGTCATTCTGGCAGAAATTTTAGCGCGCCGTATCGAAGCGAAAACTGATATTAAGGTAGAACGGGAACTGAATCTGGGAGGTTCCCTTTGTCATCAATCCCTCGCGGCCGGTAAAATCGATTTGTACGTCGAATATACGGGTACTGCTTACACCAATATTCTTAAACAAAAGACCACTTCTGATTCCAAAACAGTCTTTAATTATATCAAACAGGAGTATCCGCAACAGTTTAAAGCAGAATGGATTGAACCTTTGGGATTTAATAATAGTTTTGCGATTATTGTGCGGGGAGATGATGCGAAAAAATTCAATTTACAAACTATTTCGCAATTAGGAAAGGTTTCACCGAAACTGCGGGCGGGTTTTGGACCAGAGTTCAAAGAAAGAGAGGATGGATTTCCGGGATTGGCTAAAACTTATGGGATTAAATTTGCGGAAGAACCGAAGGAATTGTTGTTAGGTTTGTTGGTGCAGGCTTTGCAACAAAAAGAGGTGGATGTGATTGCTGGGAATACTACTGATGGTTTGATTGAAAGTTTCGGTTTGGTGGTGCTCAAAGATGATAAGAACTATTTTCCTTCCTATGAAGCAGTGCCTGTGGTCCGATCGCAAATCTTGACAAAATACCCAGAATTGCGATCGGTCCTCGCAGAATTGGGCGGGAAAATATCAGAAGCAGATATGCGGAAAATGAACTATCTAGTTGATGGAAAACAACAGGATGCTGGAGAAGTTGCACAGCAGTTTTTACAGCAAAAATTTGGTAATTCTAATTAAGAGAACAGGCAAGATGCCTGTTCCACAACATAAACTACCAAAAACATCAAAAACCCGCCTTCACCCACTCAAAATCTCCCCATATTATGTATTAGTGATAAATTTTAAAATGTGTTGGGCGCTAATCTGCGGTTTTTCTAAGTGGGGAACGTGTCCGCAATCGGGTATCCAAATTAGTTCAGAATTTGCGATCGCCTTGGCAAACTTTTCTGCATCCGCAGTCCCCAAAATTCGGTCTTGTTTCCCCCACAAAATCAGGGTTTGCTGCTGAATCTGCGACAATTTTTCCCCAAAACCACAGTAACCACCGCTTTTGGTAAAAGCAATTAAAGCTTGATTCCAATTGGGCATCTCTAGGTGTAGCGCGGCGCAAGTTTGGGCATCCACAGAAGCGAAGGTTTTATCAAAATAAGCATTAAGGCTAATATTTTGGCGAATTTTAGGGTTGCGTAAAAATGAAGTTGCCAAATATCCTAAAGGTGGAATTAAAAATTTGCCATTATTAGAAGTGATGGCAAAACCTGCACTGTCTATTAAGATTAATTGTTTGACAAGTTGGGGATGATTGAGCGTGAAATCAATTGCTGCTGCACCTCCCATCGATGCACCAATTAAGATGACGGGCTGCGAAATTAGGGTTTTCCAAAAATAGTAGAGATGAGTACCGATCGCCTTTGCACTAAAAGGCAAACCAGCCAATCTTTCCGTAAAGCCAAAACCTAGTAAATCCACCGCCCAAGTTTCATTTTTTTCTGCCAGCAGCGGCAACAGACGGCGGTATTCAAACACCGAACTGTCAAAGCCGTGAATTAGCAAAATCGGTGTATTTCCAGTACCTTCATGTACGTAGGTGGTGGCAATTGGCTGCGGGCTGAGGGGGGTTGTAATTGCTGTTTGTTGAATGTTTTGGGCTAAAGCTATGGATGTGGATTCTGTAAGCTGGGCGATGGATGTTGGCAGGAAATTTGCTGGCATAATTCTCGATCGATGGTTAATCTGTACGGGGGAGCGGGTTAAGTATATATGCTCGATCGCTATTGTAGGGCGATCGGCGATCGGGCCATGAAAATTCGATCGCCATGGAGAATTATTTTTCCCAGCATACTAAAAATAGCGGCTGAGGATGGTTTTTTTAGTGAATTTATTTGAGAACAATTGCTAATAAACTATTTTTCATATAACATGATAAACAGCAGGACTTGTCGCATACACAGGATTTTACCGCAGAGCAGCATCTAACCCAAGACAGATATAAGCTCTCAAAGCCCCAAAAATCAGCCTAATTTCCGTCTCTGGGCGATCCCAGTGTCCGAAATCTCTAACTGCAAGGGAAATCTCAAAATGCGTAAAATTGCGATGCTTCAAGTATATTGAGAATATATGTCAAGTTCTTAGTGCCATGAAGCCCAACAACTTGCTGCTAAAACCGATATCACCAAGGCCATGAAACAAAACACAGAAGACTACAGCCAACAATACCAAGAGTCAAACCCCAGACATTTCGAGGGTTTCACCTTTTACGGCGAGACACCAGAAGTCTCTGGAAGCGAAGACAGCCGCCAAGAAACTCAGCCTGGGGTACCCGAAGGTAAATCATTCCCCCTAGCAATGGCTAGCGTCGGCGAGAAACTGCGGATTGTCAAACTTAAGGGTTCAGAAGGCACGGTGCGCCGCCTGATTGGCATGGGATTGGTCCCCGCTATCGAAGTTCAAATCATCAGCAATTCGGGCGGTTCTGTCATTGTGGCAATTGGTGACAACCGCATCGGTTTGGGGGCTGGTATGGCACAGAAAATTATGTGTAGGAATTCTGCATAGATCTAAAAAATTTGTATCTACAGCAATCCTATTTGATTTGTGACCAAGATTTTTTTTTATTAACCGCAGAGGGCGCAGAGGGCGCAGAGGAAGAGTAAAGAGAGATGTTCGCACATTTTGAAAGGGTTGCTAGATTCAGGAGTTTAATTTGTTCAAATTTAGACTTTATTACAACAACTGATGAACGAGAGAAAACAATTAGGGGATTTGGCTGTAGGCGCTATCGGTCGCGTCGTTGGTTATGAGAAAACAGCCCGCGGTTATAAGGGCAAATTGTTGGCAATGGGGCTGACACCGGGAACTGAATTTACTATCACTAGGCACGCACCTTTAGGAGACCCTGTAGAAATTCTGGTGCGGGGTTTTAAACTCAGTTTACGCAAAGATGAAGCTAAAAGTCTATTTGTAGAAGAAGTGAAATAATGAGTAAGCAAATTATTGGATTGGTAGGCAATCCTAACTGTGGTAAAACTACTTTATTTAATGCCTTGACAGGTGCTAACCAGCGAGTAGGTAATTGGCCTGGAGTAACGGTGGAACGGAAAGAGGGAAAATACACTCATGATGGTTTGGCTATTACTATTGTTGATTTGCCGGGAGTTTATTCTCTGGATGCCGAAGATGGAGATACCGGACTCGATGAATTGGTGGCGCGAGATTATTTGTTATCTGGTGAAGCCGATGTCATTATTAATATTGTTGATGCTTCTAACTTAGAGCGCAATTTGTATCTGACTACCCAAATCTTGGAGATGCGCGTACCGACAATTTTGGCGCTGAATATGATGGATGTTGCCAAGGAACGGGATGTCAGAATTAATGTTAGCAAACTTGCAGAACGTCTGGGCTGTACGGTTGTGCCCATGAGTGCTTCTTCCAATCAGGGCGTTCCTTTATTGCGGGATGCGATTAATCGGGCCCTGGCTAAGCCGATCGTACCATCTGCCTATGTCGCTTATCCGGCTGCGATCGAAGATGCGATCGCCCAACTCATACCACACATCGAAAAATACAGTCCCAATCGCACCGTAGATGCCCGCTGGACAGCCCTGAAACTGTTAGAATACGTGGATGAAGTCGCCCCGGAACTCGCCCATACAGAACTAGAAAAAATCGTAGTTCCCCACCGTCGCCGAGTCCATGAAACCCTAGATGACGACCTCGATATTATCATCGCCGACAGTCGCTACACCTTCATCCGCAACTTAACCCAAGGTGTCGCTGAATGTTCTAGGGAAGTCAAAACCAGCGTTTCCGACCAAATAGACCAAATTGTTCTCAACCGTTTCCTAGGAATTCCCGTATTCTTAGCGGTAATGTACCTGATGTTTACGATTTCTATTAATGTCGGTGGCGTGTTTATCGATTTTTTTGATATCTTTTTTGGCACAATTTTTGTCGATGGTTTCGGTGAATTATTAGCCAGCATTAGTACGCCCGGATGGTTAATTGGGCTCCTAGCAAAAGGTGCGGGCGGTGGCGTTCAAACCACATCTACATTTATCCCTCAAATTGGGATGATGTTTTTGTGTTTGTCAGTTTTAGAAGACTCCGGCTACATGGCGCGGGCGGCTTTTGTGATGGACAGATTAATGCGATTTGTGGGACTTCCCGGTAAATCCTTTGTACCGATGATGGTAGGTTTTGGCTGTAACATCCCTGGAATTATGGCGACGCGGACTTTGGAAAATAAGCGCGATCGCACCATGACGATTATGATGAATCCATTCATGTCTTGTAGCGCCCGATTAGCAGTTTACGCCCTATTTTGTGGCGCATTCTTCCAAGTCGGCGGTCAAAATATGGTATTGGGACTTTACCTAATCGGAATTTTAGCAGCAGTTTTCACCGGACTCATTTTAAAAAATACCCTTTTGCAAGGAGAAGCAGCGCCCTTTGTGATGGAACTGCCGCCCTATCACATTCCCAAACTCAAAGGAGTGCTACTGCGTACTTGGGATAGACTCAAAGCGTTTATCAGAAAAGCCGGAATTGCGATCGTGATCATGGTGATTATACTAGGATTCATGAACTCCGTAGGCACCGATGGTTCCTTCGGCAAAGAAAACAGCAAAGACTCAATTTTGAGCGCCGTCGGCCGCACAGTTACACCTGTATTTACACCCATGGGAATAAGCCAAGAAAACTGGCCAGCCACCGTCGGTTTACTAACAGGAGTATTTGCCAAAGAAGTAATGGTTGGAACCTTAGATTCCCTCTACACCCAACTAGCAGACGAACAAAAATCAGCAAGCGGATCACCGCAGAAAGCAGCAGAATTTAGCTTCTGGGGAAACATCGGTAAAGCATTTGTCAGTATTCCAGATAATTTCGCAAAACTCCCCGGTCAACTTTTCGATCCCCTAGGCTTAAGTTCAGCCAATATTACCGACCAAAAACAAGCAGAAGAAGCCCAAGGTATCTCTGGTAGCACCTACGGGCAAATGTCCCAGCGCTTCGGTTCCAATGCCGCCGCTTTTGCCTATTTGCTATTTGTCTTGCTATACTTTCCCTGCGTCTCCGCCACCGCTGCACTTTACCGGGAAACAAATTTAGGTTGGACAATATTCGCAGGTTCTTGGACTACTGGCATCGCCTATTTCACAGCAGTTGGCTACTATCAACTCGCCACATTTTCACAGCATCCACAATCGTCTCTTGCTTGGATTGTCGGACTAACAATAGCTATGGGTGTGACTCTTGCGGCATTAAAAATGGCTGGAGAAAAGCTACCAAAGCGACGCGAAGTAATTAGTAGTTAGTTAACAGTTATAGCAACCGCCAAGGTGGTTAGGATACTTCCGGTCACTGAGCGTAGTCGAAGTGGCGACTGCTATAACTGTTGACTGTTAACTGCGTTTAAGAATCAAACAAAGGAGAAAAGCCATGATTTTAAGCGACATCCAAAGATTTATTGCTGACAACAAAAGAGCCTCCATCGCGGATCTCAAAATCCACTTCCGCATGGATGGTGATGCTTTGCGCGGAATGCTAAATCGCCTAATTCGTAAAGGCCGAATTAGCAAAATGGCAGAAGCCAAAAAGTGTGGCGGATGCGGCAGTTGTGCCGACGATGCCACCGAGATTTATGTATGGGTAAATCCAGGTGAATTGGTTTCAGAAAAAGAGCCAGTTTCTGCAACTTGCCATTAAGAAATTAGGAGAATGCACGGTGCCCATAAGTGTCAACTTAACGTAGAACCCATAGTCCGACAAGGGTTAAAACCCCTGCCTCAAAGCTAAAGTCCTCTAAAGAGGACTGAAGAGGAGAATTTTCAACTCATTAGTCCTCTTAAGAGGACTTTAGCTATTAGACAGGGAATTCATTCCCTGGCGGACTGGCGGGCGAGCAAGAGGATTGGCAGGCTTTCAGGCCTAGGTTGACACCAATGGGCTTGGCCTTTGTCCCTACAATTAATCACGGTTAACTAATAACTAACCACTAATGACTAACTAATTCTTCATCCCTACCCCAACATACATAATCGAAGTATCCTCATTAATTTGGATTTTAAACAACCCAGACTTTTTGTAATCAACATAATTACCGAAATTAGACATTAATGTTTGAGATGCTTGTTTCATCACACCCGAATCTGGAAATAGCTGCTTTCCGCTCATCAAATTTCCCCAAAAACCATTCATCTGAGCTAAAAGAGCGCCGATTTCGCCAAACATATCAAAACCTTTAATTTCGATTTTGCCAAAACCAGTATTACCCATCACCACAGACAGTTCTTCCGGCGTAATAAACTTGTCCCAATCGTGAACGCCCTTCCTAATTTCTTGCAATATATTTTCCATCAGCCCAATCATCACAACTTGCGAGGAAAATGTTCGATTAATTGTATCAAAAAAGAACAATCCTCCCGGTTTCAGAATTCGGTGAACCTCAGACACAACTTGTTTGTAATGGGCAACGTGTTCTAGAACATCAACACAAATTACCACATCAAAGGTATTGTCATCATAGGGCATATTTTCTGCCAAACCTTGCCGATAATCAATTTCAAAACCGCTAATCACTGCATGATTTTTAGCTGCTTGAACGCATTTTTCAGATTGGTCTATTCCCGAAACAATTGCGCCTCTCTCGGCCATGAACTCGCAAGAAAAACCACCGCCGCAACCGACATCTAAGGTTTTCAGTCCCTGCCAATTTGTCGCGTGTCTATCGAAAAACTCAAATCTGGGTTTGTTGAGATGGTAAAGAGCGTAGATTTTAGATTTTTCGTCCCACCAATTATCGGCGTTTTCATCATAAAATTCTAAATCATTTTTGACTTCAGTTTTTACCATGATTTTCCCTACCTATAATGATTTACATTGCCACAGTTTATCATTATAGCAGTCGCCAAGACTATATGGACACTTCGACTACGCTCAGTGACCAGAGGTATCCTAACCATGTTAGCGGTTGCTATATAATACTTTTGCCATGATTTTCAACCCGATGAATCGCGTTTCTATTATTATTCCGACTTTGAATGAAGCGACTTGTCTGGAACGTACCCTGAGTCAACTCAGCATTCTCAATCCTGCTGCTTGGGAGGTGTTGGTGGTAGATGGTGGTAGTCAAGATGAAACAGTTGCGATCGCCCTTTCCTGCCAAACCCAGGTTATTTATAGCACTATACCCGGACGTTCCGTACAAATGAACCTAGGTGCACAAACCGCCACTGGTGACATTCTGTGCTTTCTTCACGCTGATACTTTAGTACCAGATGACTTCGTAGCCGTCATCCAGAAAACCCTGTTTGACAGTCAAATAGTCGCTGGCGGATTTATCTCTCTGATGTCGGGTTCCCAACAAACAAGATGGGGTTTTTCGCTACATAATTACCTGAAAACTTACTATGCCCCGTTATTATTTCGCCCTCATTTATTTATCAAAGGATTGCGGTTAATCTTTGGGGATCAAGTTATTTTTTGCCGTCGTACAGATTTTTTAGAATGCGATGGTTTTGATGCAGAACTACCAATTATGGAGGAAGCAGATTTGTGTTTAAAATTAGTCAGACTAGGTAAAATTAAGTTAGTAAATAGGATAGTCGAAAGTAGCGATCGCCGAGTTGCCTCTTGGGGGGAATTTAAAGCAATTTTTATCTATCTTGCGATTGGTTTTTTGTGGGGTTTTGGAGTTTCTGGGAGGTATCTAAAACAATTTTATGAAGAGGTTCGCTAACCAACAAACTGCCATTACTTATCATTAAGAACAGGCAGGAAAGCCTGTTCCACAAAGAGTTACCTTCCTTGGGACTATAAATTCAAGAGCCAGAAACATTATCCAACTGCTGGCGGCCGTTGCGAACCACACGCAGCGCATCGCTGAGCTTACGCTCAATATCATCGAGAACTTGATCCGCGTAGTCGTCTGCCCCGTTTTGAATTTCCTCGCATTCAGCCATCACCCTCGCTCTCATTTCTGCCAATTCTTCTTGAGCTTGATAGCGAATTTGTTCAACTTCCGCCAGCGTTGCTTGCTGAATTGCTTCACAGTCAAGCAATACCTGTTGTCGCAACTGATCCGCTTCCACCTTCGCCTGCTGGATCAGGCCCATATCGTTTAAAAGCTCTGCCGCTCGCTGTTCTGCCGCTTCTATGACTTCTTGAGCATAGAGTTCAGCCTCTTGCAGCAAGTCATCCTTGTGGCGGATAATCAACTCGGCTTCCTGAAAGGCGATGGGCAAATTTAGCCTCACCAAATCTAGCTGGTCAAGTAACTGTTCTTCATCTACCAGAGTACGTCTGGTCATGGGGATACGCGGACTGTCGAGAACAATTTCCTCAAGCCGATTCAATTCCCGCTGGATGTCTACTCCTGCGGTTCTGCTGTCGTCTCCGAAGGCGGCTGGGTGCTGAGGTAGTTCGTTCTCAGTGGTGCGTCCGGTGCTGTTGGGTTCGATACGAGTTGGTTCCTGCTGGCGTAACATTGGTAAATATCTAGGGCGACGTGTTTCGGAACAAGATGATCTACGGAGCCACCAAACTTGGCTATTTCTTTCACTACACTACTACTTAAAAAGCTGTAGGCATTAGAAGTCGCCAAAAAGACTGTTTCAATTTCACCCAACAGGGTTTTATTGGTGTGGGCCATCTGGAGTTCCATTTCAAAGTCTGTTAATACTCGCAGCCCCCGTAGCAGCACTTTGGCTTGTCGGATTTTAGCATAGTTTACTGTCAAACCCTCAAAACTATCTACTTCTACGTTTGGCAAGTGTTGGGTAGAGCGCCGAATCTGTTCTATCCGTTCTTCTACGGTGAATAGAGGGACTTTGCTGGGATTTCGGACTATGGTCACGATTACTCGATCGAACAGTTTACAGCCTCGCTCGATGATATCTACGTGACCCAAAGTAATCGGGTCAAAGCTGCCTGGATAAATTGCAATCACAAATTCGGCCCGATGCGGTAATTAACATGACTAAAGGAAAAATACCAGTTTCTCGGAAAACTCTGGACTTGTCAAGGAAGCGAATGAGCCTTGTAGAAAGTTTCGAGGCTTTGCTTATCGCCCACAAAGCGCCAGTGCCAAGGTTCGTAACTGACTTTTTGGCGATTGTTTTTGGGGAAGGACATTTCAAAGCTGAAGGAAGTGGCGTTAGCTTCTAGCCACTTGAATGCTGGGGTATCTTCAAAGCTGGTACTGAGGTTTGCTGATGGGACACTGCCGTCTCCTAGGTCGATCGCGTACCCGGTATGATGTTCGCTATATCCTGGAGGAGCGCTAACTTCCGCCCGCTTGCTAACATCTTGCTTGCGTTCGGCTTTCACGTCAAAAAATACGTGTTGTTGGTCTTCCAGGGAACGAAAGCCGGATATGGGAGCAAAATATATGCCTTGGGCGGCAGCCGCGTTTGCCATTTCTTGATATTTGGCGGCTGCGGCTTTGCGGAGTTTGATCCCGCCGTCTCCGGTGACGGCTACCAAGTCAGAGGCTGGTGCTTCTTGATAAGGTAAATGTCCCAGTAGTTTGTCCGGTGTTGCCGTACTGCTTTTTGAGTTAGCAACGGGACTTGTGGGTGAGGGGGAACTTGCCGATACTGGGTTTGGTTGACTTTGTTCTGCCCTACTGGTGTCTGGGAAAAATTTAAAGTTGAGGTGCAGCCAAATGCTGACCCCAAAGGCGACTACGCCCAACGCTAGGAGTTTCCAAATCAGCCCTTTTTTTCTGGACTGACTAGGCTTGACTTCAATATATGGATGGTCTCGTACTGCTTCTGGAATTTCGTCAATCCCAAG
Organism: Microcoleus sp.; assembly: GCF_041354475.1. Taxonomy (NCBI): domain Bacteria; kingdom Bacillati; phylum Cyanobacteriota; class Cyanophyceae; order Oscillatoriales; family Microcoleaceae; genus Microcoleus; species Microcoleus sp. The sequence goes on along the minus strand of NZ_JBGJZU010000029.1, from coordinate 31,469 downwards.
CTCTGATGCTTGCGGGGGTTTTCTTGATAGACTCGCGTTATCCAAGCCAGCTTCGCTCCTGCACTTCAATAAGGCTCAACGTTACAAATTGTAGACTGATATTGCCCAAAGTCATTGGGAATTGGGAATTGGGAATTGGGAATTGGGAATTGGGAATTGGGAATTGGGAATTGGGAAGCAATGCTCCATGCCCCATTGGTGTCAACAATCGCCTGAAACCCTTGGTATCTCTCGTTCATAGCCAAGTCTAGATCCCCCTCGCATCCCCACCCCCCCAGCCCCCCCCAAGGGGGGATGGGGGAAGGGGGACGAAAGAGAAGACTCCTGTCCCCCCCTTCTTAAGGGGGGCTAGGGGGGATCTGGCCTTAATAGTCAAACAGCAGTCTGTGACAGGGTTTGACGTTAAGTTGACACTAATGCCCATGCCCATGCCCGTATAAGATTTACCCAAACTGCGTTAAGAATCGGAAAGCATTCAGAACATGAGTAGCGCAGACATAAGGCGAAGTATTATAAAAAGCTTGCCAAGCCGCTGCCTTATCTTCGTCGTATCTATCTGCTCTTTCCAAGTGTTTTTCCAGCCAATTGAGCCTGACAGCGTGACCGATCAATACATCTAAGACGATGTACTCTTCTATTTGTAGCTCTGGGTTGCGTTGGGCGATCGCAGCCAACTCCATCAATGCCTCAATATTAACTTGTCTGTACTCAGGCGCAACAATTTTATTCAGCAAATGCTCCACTTGGAGGGCAAAATTCTTTTCACCAGGAGTCATTTCCGATAAAATCACCTCACTGTCCAACCGATTTCGGCGTTCCAACTTATCCCCAATAATCAAGCCCTTGCAGTGACGCAGCATTCCCCAAACATTCGGATAAAAATCCTGCGGAACCCGATTGACAGCACCTTCCATTTGTCGCTTCCTGCGCCATCCACCCGCCGGCATTTGGGACTCGGACGAAACAGGCGCGACCACCCATTCAATCTCTTTTTCCGATTGTTTTACCCGCAGAGATTCTTGCTGTTTCAGGACTTGATTCATTTCCTCATACTCTGACAAAACTTGGCGCAGGCGGTTTTTAATTTCAAAGGGACTTAACTGCATTAAATCTTCGTAAGCTTCATTTTGCGTGATTCCCAATTCGCGGGCCAATTCGCTAGTTAGCAACAGAATAAAATAGCTAACTCTCAGGGTCAAAAGTCCTTTAAATAACTGAGGTTCTGCTTTAATCAGCAAACCAAGGTAGATCAAAACTTCTTGGGTGAGAACTCGATCGCGAACGTCTTCGCCGCAGAATTGGCGAATTTTGTCCATCACTTCCATGTAAGAACCAGGTCGAGAAATCAGGGAAGCTTCGCTGTAAGCTTTCCCCACAGAAATCTGTTTTTGTCGAACCAAAATATCCGTCACGGCATCGGACAAGCTGATATCAATCTTATCCAGCAAACCAGCAGCATAACGGATGACTGCCCATTCTATTTTAGATTGGGAACTGTCTCCGGCTTTAGTATAAACTTCCTTGAGCAAATCTACAACTTTAACACTTTCTCCCTGGGTTCCAAATCCAGTATCAAAGTCCATCCCTTTGAGACGTACTAGGGTGTGGAGTAACTCTATTTGTTCGTACAAATTTTCTGATTCCCGCAGGCTTTTTAGCAAGAAGCTAGTATTAGTTTCGCACTCTAATTTAAATTCTTGAGTGTGACCCAAAGGCCCTGTTATTTCAGGATTGTAACGGAGATAGCTCGGCAATTCTACAGCACCTGTAACTGGAGATTCCGTAAAATCAAAATCGTGAAGAAAGTCAATTTTTTCGGTGCCAGCAGTCAGGATTAATTGATTGAGATTCCCCAACTTAACAGGCGTATTTTTGCAGTGTCCATCCCGGAGTTCTTTCATCAAGTTTAACAAAGCTTCCCGACCCGTTTCCAGCATTCTGTGAGTCAGCATCAGGGTTACGGTAGGTCGTCCCAACTGAGACCAATGACGGTGAATGTAAGCTAATTCACTATTGATTTGAGATACTAAAAAATGGTAATCTAGGGTTAAATAAAACTCTTGTCTGTCTAGAAAAGAGGGCAGAAAGACGATCGCCTCTCCGCGAATTTGGAACACCCTTGAAGTGGTCAAACTCCGCAGCCTGCGAACGGGACGACCTGTCAAGCCTAATTGGTCATTGCGTCCTATCTGGGTGTAAATCGCTGATAATTCTTTTGTTTGACGGACTTGAATTGGTTCTACCTGTTTGGGAGTTTGGGCTGCAATTCCATTGGCTGCTAATTCTGCTTGCAAATCTTCGTCTTCAGCTAACAGTGCAATTTGGACTAGGGGTTCTCTGTGCCGCCCCACTGAGAGGTGTCTTCCCAGGGGGTCGATATCACCGATCGCAATTAATCCATCGTTTAATAATTGACCGAGAAAATACAAACTTTGCGCCCAAACTAGGGGGATGTTTTCATTGGGTAAGCGCTGCTGGCTGCGGGGATTGATTTTTTCTGCATTGATATTGTCTGCTGGGATGTAATACAATTCTGGTAGCAGAGATAAACCGGAACGCTCTACGGTGAGGGATGCCAAACGCTGTTCGTACTCGGCAACCTGGGCTGGATTTCCCTCAAATATTCCGTCTAATAATAGGTAAGTGAAAAACAGTGGCCACTCGCATTCAATGTGCTCGAACTGCTTTAATTCTGTGGGTTCGTAGTGGAGGCGATCGCCATCTTCCAATACTGTTTGGTGTCCATCCCGTAGAAACCTTTTGCAGCCGTAATTTCCCTGCAATTTATCGATAATTTTATTTCGGGTTCGTTCAACTAATTGTTTGTCTTCTACTGCAAAAGCGGGAAAACTAATGATGCTCAACAAAGCCGCATCTACTTCCTTGGAACTCGATTCGCGAGGCAAAAGCGATTCTAATGTCATCCGAGTTCTGGCAATTTCGTCTGGCAAAACGTGAATTACAGAGGCTTGAGAGCCGTTTAAGCCAAATAAATCTAATCCATTTATCGCTTCAAGTGCTGCTTTTGCCATTCCTACGGAACTGGCATTTAATTCGGCATTGCCCCGATTAATTTTATTGCCTCTTTCCCAAATTCCATAATCGGGTGTGCGGTAGGATCTACCAATATAGTACACTAAATTCTGCACGAAATTGACTTCATCGATTGTGAAAATAATGTGCAATCCTGAAGCTGTCATTTGAGCAAGCATTAGCAAGAATATAGATGTTGCATCTAACTGCAAGTGTCCCCACTCATCATCGCCGACAACAATATTGCCCGTCTGGGTATTGTATTTGGCGTGTAAGGCATCTAGGGGTAACTGGGTATTTTTAAATTTTTCTACTTTATTGGCTTGTTGCATCATCGCAAACATCAAGCCTCGCATCAGTTTTACTGTACTGTGTTCGAGTTCAAATGTTTTAGCCCCATCGCTATCAATTTTACGGTAAGCTAAGCCCAAGCCCCAAACTGCGAGGATGCTGTAAACGTTGTCGCGTACCCAAGCATCGGTGTAGTCGCCGTGGGCGTTAACGGCGGTACTCGCTGGGAGTAAGCCGGTAATTGGGTTCTGCCGCTTGAGTATGACAGTTTTGATTTGTTGGTAGTAATAATCTAACCTGCTTTGCCGCTGAGCTGTTGCGATCGCCATTTCGTTTTCCTGGTACTTTTTTCCTGAAGCTAGCTGAGTTGCTCTGAATAGACTTTTAAATATATCAGAAATTAGATTGCTCTGTGTCTCTCAACTTTTATTTTTCTGAGCGTCGAGTTGTCATAGTTTCTGCTTCGTCTAGGATTTGACTGTAATTTTAAGTCTATCTTAGTCGAGGAAATATATTTTGAATCGAAATTAACATTTTGTTAAAAATTTCTACTTTGTAAATAATCTGGAGGTAATTACCATGTCTCACCGCCATCACCATAACAACAATAATGCTCCTTTTGTAAAAATTGTCTATTCTACAATTAAAGTCAATGGCAAAATAGAGTTAGTCCCGATGGAATGGTACGCAGATGGCTCTGTTAAAAAGAGCGATCGCTAATTAGGTCGATCGATTGTAGATTTTAGATTTGGGATTTTGGATGTGAGCATTCTCACTCTTGTCTCTTCCCTCTTCCCTCTTCCTTCTTCCCTCTTCCCTCTTCCCTCTCCCTTCTGGTATAACTACCTGTGTAGGAATCTCCCATCAAAAAATATGGATCGATCGCGCTCACAATTTTCTGTGCTGGGACTACCAGTTCACATCTTAGACGATCATGCAGGTTGGCTGATAGAGCGTCTGCATCAAGGATTAGGAAGTCACGTCGTCACGCTGAATGCAGAAATGGCGATGCAAGCCGAGAAAAATCAGGCTTTAGCCGATATAATTAGTTCTGCGGAACTCGTGATTCCAGACGGTGCCGGAGTCGTGCTGTACTTGAGAATGCGAGGTAAAAAAGTCAACAGATTTCCGGGGATTGAATTAGCAGAGTCCTTGCTGCAACAAGCGGCCAAATTGCCGCATGGGGAATCAGTATTTTTCTTTGGAGGTGCGCCCGGAGTGGCGATCGCAGCAGCAGAAACTTGGCAACAGCAGATGAACGGAATATCTATTATATCTCAACATGGCTATCTCTCACCTGAAGAAGAACCAGAATTCCTGGAAACCCTGAAAAAAATCCAACCCAAAATGATTTTAGTCGGATTGGGAGTGCCGCGTCAAGAGTTTTGGATTGCCAAACACCGACATCTTTGTCCTCAATCTATTTGGGTAGGAGTAGGTGGCAGTTTCGACATTTGGGCGGGAACAAAAACTCGTGCTCCGGCTTGGTTTTGCGACAATCATTTAGAATGGTTGTATCGACTTTATCAAGAACCTTGGCGCTGGCGTAGGATGTTGGCTTTACCACAGTTTGCATTTAAAGCATTGGGCAATTTGCGAGGGTGAATAAATTGTAGGCGCTACACTGATAATATAGCAGTCACCAAGGCTATACGCTCAGGATAAACTCCCTCGAAATATCCTAATCATCTTGGTGGTTGCTATAACAACTCATCTACTTAAAATCAATTATGACAGCCCTTCCTCAAAGTAAAGAACCAGTCATTCCCTCTGAAGCCGATACTCAACTGTCTCAGCTAGGTAGTCGCATTCTGGCTGCTTATTTTCAGACAGTTCGCACTTCAACTCAAAAAATTAAAATTGTTGAATCCAATGGTAACGAACAAGTAGTTGATATTCCTTTTGTCGCTTTCCAACTTTTGTTTGAGATCCTAGAACAAATAGCCCAAGGTAAAGCAATTACCTTAATTCCTATTAATGCCGAACTCACCACCCAAGAAGCGGCCCAATTGCTAAACGTATCCCGTCCTTACTTAACGAAATTGTTAAAATCAGGGGAAATTCCCTTTCATCAAGTCGGAAGACATCAACGTATCCGCTTTGAAGATGTTATGAAGTATAAGAAATGGATTGATAATGAACGTTTAAAAGTGCTTGATGAACTGGCATTCCAAGCACAAGAACTGAACATGGGCTATGAGTAATTATGGCCTCTAATCCGATCGCCTTATATGATGCGTGCGTATTATATTCTGCCCCATTACGCGATTTGTTGATGCAATTAGCCTTAACCGATCTTTTTCAAGCCCGTTGGACTGACGAAATACATGATGAGTGGATACGCAATGTTCTCAAAAATCGACCTGACTTGACAATAGAGCAGTTGACTCGTACTAAAGATTTGATGAATCGTTATGTCCGTGACTGTTTGGTGACAGGTTATGAATGGATAATTCCTTCTCTTAATTTACCAGATCCTAACGATCGACATATTCTAGCAGCAGCTATCAAATCATATTGTTTCCGGTTACATCGGAATGATTTAACCGCAGAGAACACAGAGGACACAGAGGGAGAGAATAGAGTTCTGAATAATTCCGATGCTACCGGATTTGATATCAGAGGCTAGTGCGATCGTTACATTTAACCTCAAGGACTTTCCACCGTTGATTCTCGACCAATATGAGATTGAGGCTCAACACCCAGATGATTTTATCTTAGACTTAATTGACTTGAATTACCTAAAGGTTGCTAACGCTGTAACAACCTGTCATCAACGTTTGAAAAATCCCCCTAAATCTCTCGATGAATACTTGGAAATTTTGCTGAAGCAAGGGTTACAAAGTACCGTCAAAAGTTTACAACAAATCTACAAATAAAGAAACGGGTTTTTGTTGGTTTGTATTCGACATCAGCAAAGTCTGATATCAAATCTGTTAGCATCGGAATAGTAAATTCGAGTTGACTGTTGACTGTCAAACATTAACCGTCAACAGTCAACATCATTCCGGTGTAACCGGAATTGATATGAGCCGATCGCCTAGTCGCTTTTTCGAGTGATACTCATTTGAGTTACAGCAGAACAATTGTGGTTAAACAATATAAGGAGAATCGATCGCCTTTGCCCGTTTAATTGCCACCAAAGTCTGGTAAATCAAAGCCGAAATCTCAGCGCGGGTAATATCCCGCTGCGGCGAAAGCCAATCGCGGGAAGGATAGTTAACCACAATCTTCAAGCTAGTTGCCGCGCCGATCGCACTTAAAGCAAAATTAGGAATTTGAGCGCGATCGGTGTATACTTTCAGAGTGTCAGCATTTCCGCCCTTCAGTTCCAAACCATTCACCAAAGACACGATCGCCTCAGTCTTAGTCAAATTCAAATTCGGGCCAAACTTCAACCCCGGAAACCCCGACAAAAAGCCAGCCCGATTCGCCCGTTCGATCGCACTTCTGGCCCAAAAACTAGCAGAAACATCAATAAAATTCGTAGCAGGCATCTTCGGAATCGGACTAAACGCAGTCACCAACAACGAAGCATATTGAGCTCGATTTAAACTCTCATCAGGTCGAAAAGAACCATCCGGCATACCACTAATTATATTCGCTGCCGCCAGGGCCTCAATAAACTTCTGGGCCCAATGTCCAGAAATATCACTAAACCTCGAATCACCAATATTCGGATTACCGCCACCCTTTCTCACCGCCGCTTGCACAGCTTGAAAAGCATTCACTTTCCCGTAACCGAACCAATCGCTACGCTGATTTTGAGTGTCATAAGTACCCATGCGAGTACCCAACTGGGGATCGGGATCGCCATCAACAATTTTGTCAGCAGTTTGTTCCAGAATTCCCCGCACTTCCCGCGCCGTCAAACGGGGGTTGGCCGAAAGTACCAAAGCTGCCACCCCAGCCACTAGAGGAGTGGCGCTGGAAGTACCGCCAAAGGAGTCGGTATAGTCCCCTGGATCGTAACCCTCAGTCCCGATGCGATCGGTAGTAAATATTCCCAAACCCGGCAAATCCTGCGTCACCTCCGGCGGAGTGCTGATATATCCGGTTTGCTGCATCCAAGTTCCCGGCGGGGCGTTGTTGCTGGGGGCGGAAACCGAGATGCTGCCACCCCAATTGCTGTAGGCTGCTTTTTTATTCAGGGAAGTGGAAGCTGCAACCGCAATCACGTCTGGGTGAACGGCAAATCCACTCAGCCATCGAGTTTGACCCTTGATGATGTCATCGGGCCAGCCTTTTTCGTTAATCGTACCGTTGACTGGGCGGTTGGCATTGCCGGCTGCGAAGACAATGACGCAACCTCTGCCACCGCGCCCTAGGGTGGCTGCTTTGGTGATGATGGCACTTTGTCTGAGGGAAAGCGGAAAATAAACTGCTGATGGCCCCCAACTGCAAGAAATGACGGCGGCCCCTTTGTCGATCGCCCAATTGAATATTTGTTCAACAGAATCATCGTCCAGGTAGCCTGTAGTACGGATGGGCATTAGGGCGCATCCAGGGGCGACACCGACAATGCCTTTGCCGTTTTCTTCCGCGACGGCGACACCCGCGCAGGATGTGCCGTGGTTGTCGGAGTCGAGGACTGGCATTGGGGACAAGTCGCCGTCTTTTAAATCCAGGGGAAAAACGATTTTGCCTTGGCCTTGAAAATCGGGATGTGTCATGTCCACGGAATCGTCGGCGATCGCGACTACGATCGATCGTATTCCGCGAGTAATGTCCCAGGCTTTTTCGGCAAAAACGTGAGAACCTATTGCCATTTGGCTACCGCTTCTGTTATTGAGATACCACTGTCGGGGATACAGCGGATCGCGGGGGATATAGTGGTGTTGAGTTTGTACTATAATGTTTGGTTCTGCAACGAGAACTTCTGGGTATCTGGTCAAACGGTTGGCTATTTTGACTGGGTTTTCTGTGGCTTGTTTGGTGACTTCATAGATAAATGTGTTGGGAATTCCTTCTACTTGTCGGACCATTTTTAATGCTGCTGCATTGGCGATCGCATTTCGCGATTCTTCTTTTAGTGGTTCGGTAAATTGAATGGTAATTCGATCGGTTAAATAAAAGAATGTACCCGGATTGTTGGCGGGACAATAGACGTGGCTAGCAAAAGCAACGGCATCGCTGGCCCTGGCCGCTTGCATGGCGGTATTGAGAAGGGCGGGCACAACTAGATATTCTTCTAGATTGCTGTTGGCGACGCGGCGGATGAGTTTGGCTTGGGCTTTGACTAACCAAGGGTTTGAGGCTGATGCTGTGGATGAGGGGCGGACTGTAAAGCGATCGGTCGCTTTTGACAGTAGCACTTCATCTCCTCCGCGTTGCAAAATCAATGCCAGACTTTCATCTGGGACTCCTATACCTTGATAATTTTGTAAGGTTGTGGCAGAAAGTGCGCTCGGTTGTGTCATCAGAAATGCCTTTGTTCAGTTTTAATGCAATTTTACAATTTAATTTTCCCGCACTATAGCAGTTTCTTTTGAAGTGAGGTAGGTACCTAGCAATTTGCAATTCACGCTTTGTAGGGTACGTCGCTATGAGATATTCCGTGGAACTTGCAGATTCTAGAAGGCGACGCACCTGAATATTGGCCGCAAAAAGTTAAGGGATTGTCAATTATTTCCTAGCACGGCTACCTGTCAAAAGAGCAAGAAAACGACTTGCAGGAAACCCTCAAAAGAATGCAGCCACCAATCATTTTTGTGGTTTGGGAGTGCCTCTCCGAAAATTTTGGATTGCCGAAAACATTCAAAGTTCGATGGTTAAAGACGCAGCGATCGCTACCCAACTGCAAGCCTTAGCTAACAAAAATCCCCGCCATTTTAGGCTAGGGAAAAAGGCAATCTCAAGTTATCGGTAAGTTGTCACCCACATCCTCGGTCATGAATTCTTCTTCCTTGATGCCAATCGGCGCGACGGAATGCCCTCCTGAACCACCAGGATTGGAGAACCGCAAAGTCCCGATCGCCGAGCCTGATGTGTTCAAACTCGTCCGTAATGCTGCTAAAACATCATTAGGGGAAGTTTTGACCGTGGTGTCCGATCGACCAAACCAGTTGCATACCAATAAGCAATCTCGCGCTGAAGCTTCGTATTCCCTTCCAGATTCAAATCCGCCGCCCGTTCCGCGCCAAAATCTTGGGGACGAATCTTACCCTCGTACATCAACAAACTCAGTGCTGCCAGCCCTTCGCAATGACCGTTCTTCATGGTGCTATTCGCCCACTCCATCCATTTTTCGGCGGTTGGAGTCAAGGAAAAACTACCGTCACTGCGGCATTTGAAAGTTATACCAAAAAGTTCAGGGTAATCAGCATGGATGACTCAACTAACATCAGTCCGGTTGAATTTCCTTTCTTCTTCAGTCCGCGCAGGCGGACTTTGTTTGTTTAGCAGCGGTTTCAACCGCCGGGATATTTCCGAATCGCCCGCGATTTTCTTCATTTAATCCAAAATCGCTCCCCCCCTTTGACATTTCCCCAAATTTGGTTTACACTCATCCGGTTGCGATCGCCAATGGTAAGATCTGCTCAAGCTAAATATCTTTTTTAAAGCGCCCAGGGCGCAAAGTAATTTCATGGTATACTCTGGAACTGTTTGCTGGCTTCGCTCCACCGCCCGGATTAGCATTGTGGCGATCGCAGCTTTGCTCCTATTACAACCGCCCCAAGCCCAAGCACAGCAACCTTCTGGGCTAGATAACAAACCGCAAGTCGAACCCGTAGATGACCCTACGGACCCAAACAATCTCCGCCCCGTTATCCAAAACAACAGCCTCTTGAGCATTCCCGGAGGTCAGCGTTTAATGACAGAAGCTAGCAACGCTATTTCCAACCAGAACTACACTGTAGCTTCTCAAAAACTTCAAGAATCCCGCCAAATTTTCAATCAATTGTCCAATTTCTACCAACAACTGTCCAGCAGTTTTGCCGGAATCGACATCCGCATCGCTGACAGCAACCGCACCAAAGCCGTGGATACAGCCCAAATGCGTGACGAAGCCACCTATCGGCTGGCGTTGGTACACCGAGCCCAAAATAAGCCGGAACTGGCTGTTCCACTGCTGATCCAGATTATTCGTTCCCAGCAGCCAACTCGCGACTTGGGCAAAAAAGCTTACCAGCAGTTAGTGGAGTTGGGGTTTGTGGATACGCCCTATCCTCGACCAGCCAGCAGCACTCCCCCGACTCCGCCTAAGAAATAGTTCCACTAAAATCTAAATTGCAGCCGTTTATCCCAAAAAAAAACTAATGGTTACACCATCTCAAGTAGCGGAAATGATTCAGACTGGATTGCCAGACGCTAAAGTAAAAGTTGATGATTTAACTGGTGGTGGCGACCACTACCAAGCCAGGGTAGTTTCTGCGGCCTTTGAAGGGAAAAGCCGAGTACAGCAACATCAACTGGTGTATGGTGCTCTCAAACAAGCAATGGCTAGTGAAGCCATCCACGCTTTGGCTTTGCAAACTTTCACTCCCGCAGAATGGGACGCGCAAAGTCAAGTGGCTTAATTGTTGAGCGAGCAATTGAGTTCAGAAATTGGTTAATGTGTCAATAGTTGCTTAACCAGCAACTGTCACTGTTGAAAATTATTCAAGCAATATTTAGGAGCGACCATGAGTACAGCAGCACATCAAAGAATTGACGACTTGGTTAAACAAAACAAAATCATGGTCTTTATGAAGGGCAATAAATTAATGCCCCAGTGCGGTTTTTCTAACAACGTAGTGCAAATTCTCAATACCTTGGGAGTGCCTTACGAAACTGTGGATGTTTTGGCAGACCAGGAAATTCGTCAGGGAGTAAAAGAATATTCCAACTGGCCGACAATTCCCCAAGTTTATATTAACGGCGAATTTGTTGGTGGCTCGGATATTCTGATCGAAATGTATCAGAAAGGCGAATTGCAAGAAGCCGTAGAAGTTGCTTTAGCCTCTTAAATCATGGGAGGGCAGAAATTTTGGAGTTCTGAATTTGGAACTCTAAATTTTCCTAAATTCCCAAATTCCCAAATTCCCAACCTTAACGGCTGTAGGGCGGACACGGCCGACCCTACAAAAATATGATTTTTTGTGCCGACAGATTCCAAACTGCTGACTATTACAGATAAATTTTGTATTAGTAATAGCCGGATTCAGGCTGGGGCATGGGCATTTCAAAATTGGAGGGGTCGTGAATATAACGGGCGGCTTCTTCCTCCAATCTGTGAATCAGGTAGGGTTCTAAACCGTTTGAATGACGCAGGGCTGCCAAATACCCGTCTAAGTAGAGTCGCAGGTCATCAAAACGATAACCTCTATTCCACATTTCGACGAGGGCGTCGGTGAGTTTTTGGTAGTGCCGGATGGTTTGGGTGTCTTGAAGCATGGTGTGAGGTTGAAATCCTTTGTGGTTAGTACAATGACGGCGGGATTTAGAAAATGCTTCGACTGTGGCCCAATTGCTCAGGTCTAGGCTATTGCTAAATAACAATTTCTACCCTGCTAACAGGTTACCCTCCATAAAAAATTTCACGGGCTAGTTGGCACGACTCAAAGTGTGTAAACGCTAGATGGATGATTCATCCTGGGTTGAATAGAGTCGGGAAGTTATTTAATTTTATGGTCAAACTGTGTCAGTGGTCCGGCTACCGAGGGAACGGTGGTCGTTATTTTAGTTTGAGTTTGCAGATTTGTCAACTTCCCAGGAAGGGATTTTTGGTTGGGAATCTGTTTTTGCCGAGGATTGAGGCCGGCGAGTCGATCGAATGCATACTCTAATACTTTCATTGTAAGATAGTCACCAGAGCGCTGGAATCTTTCTGGAGTCTCAATCGGCAAAATTTGACAAAATTTTTAAAATTGTCACCCTTGTCTTGTTCATAGCTTTATAAGAAGCAACAGACACGACTTAAATCAAAACTCCAAACTCACAACTTAATATTCCCCAATCACAGCCATAAAGTTTTGAATCTTCACCAAAGTCCTCTGACAGGCTGTGGTGTCCGTGCAGGTGCGGGGGCTGGGGCAAAGACGGGACGGGCTGGAGGCGCAGTGGTGGGCTGCACGCTGCGACGTGGTTCCACTGTCGTTGTCGTTTCGGTACGAGTTGTTTGAGTTGTCGTAGTCGATCGCATACTATCCTGAAGCAATGTTTGCAAAGTCCCCGCTAAACCTTGAACTTTTGCTACCGCACCCCCAATTTTGGCAACATCTACATAAACTTCCGGCAAAGGATACTGTTTCAGGATTTCCAGCACCGAAACTTTCCCGTCATCGCTGGCTGCGAGGATCATCGCGGCGCGCAAAGCTTTGCCACTTTCTGTATTGCGTTGAGTCCGAATTGCTTGACCAACTTCGTCAGTAATTTTTTCTCCTGGGGTACTGTAGACTACCCGCGCTAGATTAGCTGGCTTTAAGCCAATTTCTAGGCCCATCAACCCGCGCAGGGTTCCCGCATCCATTTTTGATACTCCGATAATTTGTCGGATGGTGGTGGTAGTTGTACCGTTTTTCGCAAAGTCTTCTAAGTCGCTGACATTAATGGCTTGTCTGATGGGGCCAAAGGTGAGGACAACTTTTTCGGCGCCTAATGCTTTAGTATTCGTCGATAATATGCTAGCGCTTGCTCCTAAAAATACGGTGATGCCGATCGATACAAATTTTGTTAACTTCATAATTGACTGCAAAATTAAAACTAATTAGATCCTCCTCCATTATTGTAGATGCAGCAGTTATATTCTACAAGCTCGCAACCATTTTTTTTTACAACAGCTACACATACAAGATTTTTTTTGATAAATTGTTCTCAGAATTAAGTTGAATATCCACCATTAATTCTGGGAAATTGCCCCCATTAATTCCTTGGAAAATCAGTATAATTCCATCATGTTAAAAGCCAAGCGTAAATCCCAGAAGTCTAAACGCAAACACAAACACAAACACAAAAACCAATACCAACATCCAGGATTCAGTAAAAAAGAAATAGCTGCCCAAAAACGTAAAACTTCACAAAAGCGCAATGAACTCATCCAGGCGATCGCGATTTACACCTTAATCAGCACCGTTGTCATCATCCCCCTATTATTTGTTACCCGCGCCAAACTTGCCATTGCAGCAGGCTTCGCCGTAGCAATCTTGCTATTTTCCTACAAATATCCCCGTCAAGCTCTGTGGGCATTTCTGATTTACCTACCTTTTAGCGGGACCATCACTTACGCCATTGGCGGCGGAAATGCAGCATTTCAAGTAGCAAAAGATGCTTTCTACATACCTGCTCTCATCGCCCTTATTCAAAGCTGCAAAAAGAAACAATTGCCCATCTTCCTTCCCAAAGAACTGATTTTTACCTTCAGCATCCTCTTCATGATGGCAATGCTGACTTTAATTTTTGTCAACGGGGATATGCAGCTTAACCCCATAAAGGGTGAGAAACCCTTGCTGCAAGGAATTGTCGGCTTAAAAGTATTGATCGGTTACATACCGCTGATCGCCAGTACCTATTATCTGATCCGCACTAAGAAAGATTTGATATTTTTTAGTCGAATGCACATCATTTTAGCGATCGTCTGCTGCATTTTGGGTTTAATTCAGTATCTATTGCTGCAAAGTGGGAGGTGCGCCGGCACGCGAGGAATGTCGGGAGCAGAGTTATATAAAGCCACCTTACAAGCTAGATGTTTGGTTGGTGGTTCTCTAGTATTTAGTCCCGAAGTCAAGTTTATCCGTTTACCAGGCACTTTTGTCGCCCCTTGGCAGTGGGCATGGTTTTTAATTTCCAATGCTTTTTTGACCTTTGCTGCTGCTTTTTGCGACCCTTCCTTCTGGTGGCGAACCATCGGTTTATTTGGCATGGCATTAGTATTTGCCAACGCCGTTATTTCGGGTCAAAGAGCTGCTTTAGTTATGGTTCCCGGTGCTACCTTTGTGCTACTAATTCTCACCGGTCAATTAGTAAATTTTAAAAGATTCATTCCCATTGGTGCAGGACTTGCTATCTTACTATTTGTCGGTGCAGCCATTAACCCAGGAATTATCGAGCAGCGGTGGGAGAGTTTTATTAACCGCTGGAATGCCGCGCCACCCCAACAGTTTCTGTTTAATCAATTCGAGCAGAGCCATAATTTTATTATTGACAGAAATCTGGGGAGAGGTGTGGGAAGAGCGACGAATTCAACCCGGACTTTTGGTGCAACCCAACTCATAGAAACTTTTCAACCTAAGTTGATGTACGAACTCGGTTATCCGGGAATGATTGCTTTTCAGCTCATGGTGTTACACTTAGCTTTTCTCACTTTTAGAGCTTACCGTTCGGTGAAAGACAAAAGTTTACGGACCTATGGAGCTAGTTTTTGGGTATTTGTGGCATTTATTACCATCAATACTCAATACTATCCGCTGGATGTAGATCCAGTATCAGTTTATTACTGGGTTTTGGCTGGGGCTATCTTGAAGTTGCCAAAAATTGACAAACAGGTGCAGGAGGAAAAAAACGAGGAAGTTGATGTAGATGAATTACCCGATCGCCAACAATTAAAGGAGAAAAAGATTCTAGCATCTTCCCCCATTTGAAAATAGAGACTAGGCGATTGAAATAACTCAAAAGTAAACGAAGTCCACTCCTAGCGGACTCCGAGAAAATTTTAAATTTTGAGTGGGATTATTGAGGTTGCCAAACTGGAGTGCTAGCATTCAAGTCATTGTTACTACTCAATTTAATCACTCCCGAACCGTCGCGATTGATTACATACAAATTGCTTTTGTCCCCTTTAATATCATTAAAAGTAAAAGCAATTTGCTGGCTATCAGAAGACCATGCTAATTGAGAAATTCCTGACAATTCTAATTGAGCAGCTAACGGAGTCAGCTTGGAACCGTCAGCATTAATTGTGTAGAGTTTTTGTTGGTAAAAATCTCCGGTGGCGAAGGCGAGATTTTTGCCATCGGGAGACCAGGAAAGTGCGTCGTATCTGGTGGGCTTTTTGGTGATATTTTGGGCGGTTCCGCTGTTAATATCGATCGCATAAACATCTTGCTGTTTGCCACCCCTATCCCCCGCTTTGTTGTAATAGTAGGCAAGCCGGCGGCTGTCTGGCGACCAAAATAGTTTGACGTTGTAAGCTTGATTTTGGGGATTGTTCGTCAGTTGTTTGAGGTTGCTACCATCAGTATTGATGGTGTAAATTTGTTGTTGAGGATAGGTTCCCAACCAGAAAGCAATTTTGGTGCGATCGGGAGACCAAACAAGTTCGCTACCACCCGAAACATATTCTCCTGGGGTTTTAGTTAATTGAGTCATGCCCGAACCATCTGCATTCATTTTGTAGATGTTCTTGTCTTTAACAAATGCTACCTGTTGGGCATCCGGTGACAGGTAAAATTCCGAAGAAATTTCAGTTTGAGGCGGTTGTCCTCCTACTGCCAAATTCCGAACTAATTTAGTTCCTTTAATACCTGTAGTATCGCTGGTATACAGAGATTGACTACCCGGTGTATCCGATGTAGAACCGTCGCAAGAACGCCCAAACACAAGTTTTTGACTATTAGAAGCCCAGGCAATTCTAAAATTAGCTGCTTTGCAGAAATCTCCAGAAAATTGTTTAGTTAATTGAGAACCATCCGCATTGACTGTATACATCTCCGTATCGCTACCCACGAAAGCCAGCCGCTGGCCGTTGGGAGACCAAGCAAGGGCGGGACTAACATCTATGTTGGGGGCAAGTTCGCGACGCCCAGAGCCATTGGTATTGACTGTAAATAAACTGTTTCTTACCTCGCCACCACGCCTCTGAAGCGCCAAAAATGCCAGTGTCTTCGGTTTTTGAGCTGCGGGTGTGGGAGGGCTTGAGAGGCTCAAAAACAGGGTGATGAAGAGTGTGAGTGAAAATAGGGCGATCGCACCAATTCGCCATGTTTTTTTTAAACGCATTTTGTCAATTTATCTCCTTACTTGTCAGTCGGGCGGTTTCAACTCACAACTCATTCCAGGGGAAAGGTTGTGAGTTACAAAGCAGAAAACTATTAAAGTGTTTGTCGATCGATATGTCGCGACAACATCAAACTCTGTTTGATTCTACCAAGAATTACCTCGATCATTTTTTTGCGCGATGGATTTTTGGCGGTGGGAGGCATACCTAATTCCAAACAAATCAAACTCAAATCCGTTGCAGTCATAGACAACAACTTTTTCCTCACCTCTTCTTCCTTGCCATTTTTAGCTTTTAAGCGCAGTTGTTCATAAATTTGGAGTACCTGTTCCGGCGATAAACTAGCAGGTTTATCCGTAGTTACCTCTGGTGGAGATACCGTCGCTTCAGAGACTTTGGAAATGGCAGAAATTCCTCCCCGCCGGACTTTAGCCTCAATCCTAGTTAGTTTCCGAGAAACCTCGCGCAGGATTTCCTTAAGTTCGCTAATTTCATCAACTAACTGCGAGGTTTCTTCATCCTCACCCAAACTTTCTTTTTTAATCATTTTATTTTTTAATCATTTTAGATACTCCGCACACTCACTCCAAAGTTGTTCAAATTCCCTAACTAATTCTCGTGGCAATTCTCCTTCATTAATAGCTCGTTTCAAACCGACACTTTCGCGAATAGTCGATTCTAAAAACTTAACTTCTATATTATTGTCTTTGGAGATATCAGCGCAAAGTCTTTTCACCTCTCTCATATAAAACTGAACCTCGTTAGTCAGCAATCCTCCATAGATTTTAGCTTTGTTCATAAACACTGCTATTTTGGGGAAAGGATAAGGTTCAATCCGCTTTTGCAACGAGTTTAAGACCAAACTCAATCCCCTAGAACCAAAGTAATCTGGATTTACGGGAATTAATACTAAGTCGCAACAAGAAAGTACGCTGTAAGTGAGGATACTAAAGGAAGGAGAACAGTCAAACAGCATCAAATCATATTTAGGGAGAGTGGCAGATTTAGCTGGGTTGAGGGAGTTAACGGAGTTGGCAGAGTTGCTAATTTTGCTGATAAATCTGCGGATGAAGTCTTTAACATTTTTCCCATCAAATCCGTCCAGATCCAACCAATACAATTCTTCTACGGAAGGGACAAAATGTAACTGTTCATCAACTTGATAAATCGTGTCGAAACCAACGGGAAATTTAAAATTAGGTCCGTTTTTTTTAAACAGTTCGAGAGCATCGTAAATTGTGCGCCTTTCCCGGAGTGATTTTTCATACCACTTACCAAATTTGTCATCTAAATGACCTGTACTTTCATTAAGTCCGATCGCCTCTGTGAGGGACATCTGCGGGTCTAAGTCTAACATTAGAACTTCGAGGTCTGTGCCTTGGGATATAATATTTCCCAGGCTCCAAGTGACGGTGGTTTTCCCGACACCGCCTTTGAAGTTGATTACGGCTATGGATTTTGGAGTCATGGTTGCCTTTGTTTAGATTTTGCTCAAATATAAATTAAAACATATTGTGTGACTGAGTTCAGCTTGCGATCGCCTAGGAGGGTCAGGATTTGCCCAGGGTTCTCAAACTTAGACTTTGATAGTATATCATTGAAAATGGTAAAATTATTCCTAAATATCCCTGATTTAAGAAGCAAATAACTAAAAAATATCCTGTTATTTGCCAAACAGATTTAACTAAAATCAAGCCTGTCAAAACCAAGTCAAACTTTTAGATCAAGTCGCGATGGAAGCAAGTCTAGAACGGGAGTATCCCGATTTTTTAAGGGCGAAGCATGACCGCTGTAAATCTCTTGTTATCACTAATAAATTTTCTGCGGTCATCTTCGCCCCTACGAATATATTTGCACTCATTGAGATGCACCCGTCTAGAACAGGCTGGAGGGCCTGTTGCACAGTAATTATTGGGGGTTGCTCAACAAAATACTACTATTGGCCCTAGCAGTTATTTCGGTAGATAGAGGTGCGATCGCCAGTCCCTGTGAAAATCTAATAACAAGCTCAAAAATACCAAAATTCGCGATCGCCCCCAACCCGCCATGCAAGGAACAAATCAACTCAGGACAGCAGCGCTACTAGGACTTCTCAGCGGCCTTCTAGTTTTAGGTAGCTATTATTTAATCGGCAACGAACAAGGACTTTACATCGGCTTAGCATTAGCCGCCTTCAGCAGTTTTAGCTCTTGGTACTACTCCGATACCGCAGCATTAATGGCTTACCGCGCCCGCCCGATCGCCCGCAGCGAAGCTCCCGAAATCTACGATATGGTAGCATCATTGAGCGCCAAAGCCGAAATTCCCGTACCGAAAATCTTTGTAGTTCCGACTCAATCTCCCAACGCATTCGCCACAGGAAGAGACCCGGAACACGCGACAATAGCAGTTACCGAAGGCATCATCAAACTGCTTTCCCGCGAAGAATTGGAAGGCGTGTTAGCCCACGAACTAACGCACATTCGCAACCGCGACACTCTCACACATCCAACGATAGGCGGTTTCAATTTCACCAAAAGCGGGTGGTTGAATTAGGACTTGATAACTCATAGACGGGGAGGAATGTTGAACTGCTGCTGTAGCGCTGTCATGGCTCGATCGGCTGGAATACCTTCACCTCGCTCGAAGCTTTCTAGTCCTTTACGGATGCCAATAATAGCTTCTAGGTAGTCGATACGATCTAGCAGTTGTTCGTAGGTATTGAGTTGGGGGTGTAGAGACGATTTGAGCGATCGCACCAAACTGAGAATATCCGCCAGCAGTTCGTCAGGGGTGGTATCGATTTCTTGGATGAGGAGTTCTTTGATAGTCATCACGGAATCTCAGGAGGATTGATACTTTGATTATACGATCGCTCTTTCATTTTAGGCGGTCATCAGAAACAAGAAAGGGCGATCGCTCTTGATACGTGAAGGGCGATCGCACTATCCGTGCAATCATCGCATTAGAATAGTGGAAATAGAATAAGATTGTGAGCGGTCAACAAATGGCACAAATTACCACGACTGAATTAACCCAAACCCGACCGACTCTATTGATAGAGGTCGAACGTACCAAAACCCCTCTAACCGTCATCCATGAAGGAAAAGCATTAGTAATTATTTATCCTGCGACCACCCAAACTCTACGTCCCAGCTTTGGCGCAATGAAAGGAAGCGGTGAAATATTAGGAGATTTAATTGCTCCTGTCGCCGAACCGTGGGAGGTTTTAGAATGAAACTTTTACTCGATACCCACATTTGGCTGTGGTATTTACTCGGCGACCCGCGCCTATCGCGATCGCTTCAAACGGCGATCGCCGATCCTAACACCGAACTTTGGCTGAGTCCAATTAGCATTTGGGAGACACTCATCCTTGCAGAAAAAGGACGGATATCTTTACAGCCAGATCCTGTAACATGAGTTAACTTAGCTTTAAAAACCCTGGAAACTCGTGAAGCTCAAATGAATCACTCCATTGCGATTTTGAGTCGCGAAATTGCACTGCCTCATCAAGACCCCGCAGACTGATTCATTAGTGCCACAGCTATTTACTATGGATTAACATTAGCCACAGTTGATGCCAACCTTACAGGCAATTCGGCGCTACAAACACTCAGTTAGGCAATAGCGTAATGAAGCCATACAACTTTCGGGTATAATGACCCTCGGCGAGATGGGATATTTTATATTTTTGTAGGCGATCGGTCTTGATGCGCGATGGGCGATCGCTCCGATCGGAAAAAATCTGAAGGGGTTGTGCTGGCATGACTCGATCGCCTATGATAAACAGTATAGTTCAGGAAAATCTATGCCTGCAAAAGATATCTTTCATGCTGTTGTACGTTCAGCTTTGGAAAAGGAAGGGTGGATAATTACTCACGATCCTCTGTATCTCAAAGTAGATGAGGATAAGTTATATGTGGATTTAGGTGCGGAAAATAATTTATTAGGAGCAGATAGGTATGGACAAAAAATAGCAGTAGAAATTAAATGTTTTTTAGGTCTTTCAGTGATTAATGAGTTTCACGAAGCTATTGGTCAAGCTTGGAACTATAAAGTGGTCCTAGAAGATCAACAGCCCGATCGAGTCCTTTACTTAGCAGTTCCGAAAGATATTTATGAGGAGTTTTTTACTCGACGTTTAGCTCAAATGTCAGTGACGCGGATGCAATTAAACTTGCTTGTATTTAATCCTGTAAAAGAGGAAATTGTATCATGGAGATAGAAAAATATAGAGAACTGATAAAATCGATTATTGAAAAACACTCTACCTGCGATTATGAAGATCCAGAAGTGGAGACTCAAATTGCTTTCGATCGCGATCGCGATCGCTACTTGATGTTTCATGTGGGCTGGCGCGGGGAAGGACGAGTTTATGGATGTGTGATTCACATTGAGATTAAAGACGGTAAGATTTGGATTCAACGGGATGGAACTGAGGTGGGAATAGCTAACGAGCTAATTGAATCGGGAGTACCTAAGTCGGATATAGTTCTGGGATATCGATCGCCCTATATGCGGAAGTTTACAGAGTTGGCCGTGGGGTAGTGGCTGCGATCGGAAAATGAGTAGAATTATTGCACTGTTTGATATTTGCTGTGAGGGATCTCGCTCTTTCATTTTAGGCAATAGCGTAATGAAGCCATACAACTTTCGGGTATAATGACCCTCGGCGAGATGGGATATTTTATATTTTTGTAGGCGATCGGTCTTGATGCGCGATGGGCGATCGCCTTCATCCTGAATCTGGCGATATTAAAATCCAGGATTCCAACTCCAATGGCTGAACCGCTTGAATACGTTGGAAGTCTCGATCTGCTGTCACTAGAGTGAGTTGATGCTGGATTGCAACGGCGGCAATCCACAGGTCATTTTCACCGATGCCCAATTGAGTCATGTTGGTTCTACGGCGTTGGGCTTTGTCTTTTGGGGCGTAGCGATCGAAAACTGCCGCTTTGAGGTTGCCGTAAATTTCGGCGGTGATTTCGTCGATGGGGTAGATGTATAGCCCAAGCAGGAAGCGTTGAACTAAGGCAAGATTTACCTGTCGTTGTTGCGATCGCGCCGCCATGTCAATCAGCTCACCCTTAACGATGGTGCAGGTTGCGATCGACTCATCCCCAAGGTTGGCAAGGCGATCGAGTATTTGAGTGTTGCCTAGTAGGGCATAACTACAATGGTTGGTGTCGAGGAGAAACATTATTCAAAGGGATTGGGGCTGTAGTCAAATTGTGCTTCACCGCGTGAGTTTTGGACGGCTTCTAGACATTCTTGGAAGTCGTCGCCCGACCAAGTGCCGATTGTCTGGAGGTGAGCGAGGAAGGATTTAGCAGATGTGATAGAAGGTTTGGTGGAGAGAGATTTCATGAAAGTGAGGGCTTCGGCAAGCCTTGTGCTGGGCAAAGCTTCGATTGCTTCGAGGAGTTGTTCTTTGATGGTCATAGGGTGTGCCGGAGTTTTTGACTTACGGGCGATCGCTCTTTCATTTTAGGCGATCGCTCGTCAGAAACAAGAAAGGGCGATCGATCTTGATGCGAGATCGGGCGATCGCACTGTTAACCAGGCAGCAAGTCATTAGAATAATTAGGCTCAGCATCAAAGTCCCGTATGGTACTTCCTGGGAACTGCATCAACTCTGTCAATTTCTCTCTAGTGATCTCGACAATTTCTAGAAGAGCTTGTTGGATTTCATACGGATCTTCATCTAAACTCTCTTTAACAATAGACGCCCATTGAGCATCAAGAAAATCCTGAATTGTTTTATAGTAGGCTGAATTTTCTGTATGGTTTTTTCTGTGAAAATCATAAGGCAAAGGCATTAAGTTTTCATCGCCATCTTTCTTAAAAACACCATACCTTTCTGCTTCCCTAACTAAAGGATGCTTCTTGCAAAGATCGTGGGGAATGATGTGATGATTACAATAGCCTCCACCTAAGCTTTTATATTTTTTTCCCTGAAGGCGATTTATCGCTTCTAATTGTTCATCGTTAAGCTTGTCAAGAGCAAGATCGGAATATATATTTATCCTGCGCTCGGCTACTTTTTGATCGGGAAATTTTAAAACTAAATCTCCAGTCGATGAGTTATATCTGACTAAGTATTCGCCTGGTTTTATTTTCCAGTATTGACATATCCATTCGGGAACATACCATACAGACCAATCATTGTCAATGCCCATATTATTCACATCGCCTTAATAAAACCAAGTAACTTCAGAAGAATAATAAACAAAGTTTCTCTTTCATCATCACTCAACGCATCTTGCAGTTGAGAACGCAATTTTTGGCGATCTAGACCTTTGAGCTTTCGGACAACCTTTTTTTCATCAGGTTCTAGTTTATTGCGGTTTTCAAGTTCTTCTAACTGTTTACCAAATTGCTTTAAGATACTTTCAGGCGTAGATTTTTCTAAATCTTGTCGGAACTGATTTGGATCAAATTCAGGTTGCTTATTGTCCCAAGGAGCAGGGATAGGATTACGACCATCACCTAGCCAAAGGTCAAGAAGCCAAAATATTACTCCAACTAAAAACATTGATATCCAAAACCACCATTTGATGATTTTTCCAAGAACTTCAAAGACCTTACCTGATATTTGCAGGAACTTTTCGACGAAATCTTTTGCTTTTTCTGGCTTTCGATCTTCAGTCATTTTATCTCCCAAGTTTGCTGCCTAAGTGAAACTAAAAGCTGGTAAATAGGGTTTGCTCAATATGTGAAAAAAAGGTTGGGCTTGCTGGCATCAACCCAACCTACTAACTAATCATTCATAAGAGCATTGGCAACTTGCACAGCAGTATTGATAACATATTTGGAAAAGTTTTTACTTCCATCAATTTTCTTGCCATTTTCATCTGTCACAGCGAACCATGACAGATTGCCATTGCTATCAACACCACCATGAAGGCGCTCTTGACCAGAATTATTTTCAGGACGAGCAATAAATTCATATGAACCATCAGAATTTTCCTTAGTAATTCTGATTAAATTACCATTACCATCTGGTTCATAACGTTTGTCTGACATCAGTTTACTCTCGTAAATATTTCTCTTATTTTCCTTACAAATCAAAGCTTTGTCTACCCCCCAAATGCTCGATTTTGTTAGCAATTTTGTTGGCTACTCCAACTCCCCCTGTGTGAAAAATGCCAGAAAATGTTGGAAAATGCCAGAAAATGTTGGGAAATGTTAGGTATAATACGCAAAATCCCAACATCCACGATGCTGCATGAATCTTAAGGAAGTGTTAAAAATGGCTGACGAGATGGTGTTTGCCAAAACTGGTCAGCACCTCGATAACTTACAAGAGGCTATTCTGCGAGGAACCATGCAAGGTGAGAAATATACCAAAATTGCCGACGAAATTCACTGTAACGAGAGTTATGTTAGGCAAATCGGATCGGAATTATGGCACATACTCTCAGAAGAGTTGGGAGAAGATGTCAATAAAACAAATTTTCGATCGGCAATGGGAAGGTTTATATTTGAAAATGTCTCTAATTTTGAAAACGTAGCAATTAGTAGTTTTAACACCTGTGGAGAAGGAAGACACCCACCAAATATCCCAAACTCACACCCACCAAATCAGGAAACATCTAACCCACAACAAACCAAAACCTCGCATCAAGATTTAAGCCAAATGCCGGAATTGGGTGATTTCTTCGATCGCACCCCCCAACTCCAAACCCTCACAACCTCGATTCTACAACAAAACAGCCGCCTCATAGCCCTCACAGGCATCAGCGGCATCGGCAAAACAACCCTAGCAGTAAAACTCGTACAACAAATCAAAAAAGAGTTTGAGTACGTTATTTGGTGCAGCATAGACGCATCCCACACCCTAGATGAATTTGAACATAAACTAATACAGTTTTTTTCCCACTCAGAAAAACAAGATTCATCCCCAACCAACCAGAAACGCTTACCGCTGATTAAATATTTACAAAACCATCGCTGTTTAATAGTCTTAGATGACGTTCAAAACCTTTTCTGTAGTGGCGAATTGGCAGGAAAGTATAAACCCGAATGCGAAGAATATCGCTCCCTATTCAAACAGATAGAAAAATTATCCCATCAAAGTTGCTTTCTGCTAATCGGTTGGGAACAACCGAGAGAAGTGACTCAATTTAAAAACCAAAATACTCCCATTCGTACCTTACAACTCAAAGGTTTAGACATCGCAGCCGGACGGGAAATCCTGAGAGATTGTGGGTTAGAAGAAATTGACAACAGTGAAGCACTCATTCACCGCTATGAAGGCAACCCGCTATGGTTAAAAAGCGTGGCGAATCTGATTCAAGAGCTGGGAATCGACGCGACTGAGTTATTAATAGATGATACCATATTGTTACCGGAAGATTTGAAAGATGTTTTACAGCAGCAGTACGATCGCACTTCCGAACTAGAAAAACAAGTTATGTCATTGTTGGCGACAGAAAACCAGCCAGTCAACCTAGCAAAATTGCTAGAAAAAGGACAAATATCATCATCAGATTTACTCAACGCGCTCCAATCTTTATCGAGGCGCTGCTCGATCGAAAAAGAAGGAAGTCTTTACACTTTGTCACCTGTACTGAAGCAGTATATCAAAGGGTTGTAACTGAGATATTGCACTAATATCAATAAGGGGCTTTTTTCTGGGTGGGGGCGGGTTTACGAGCTTGTGGGTTTTAGGCAATTATTGTTGGTGAACCCTTCGACTACGCTCAGGGCATCGCCCGCCCCTACAAATCTTTGATATGGGGTAAGATTTCAATTATACCCAATCCGGCTTAAATACCTCCTTTACTTCTTAGTCTGCGGAGGCAGACTTTGTTTGTGTAGAAGCGGTTTTAACCGCCAAATCATAAAAGAGGGTGACTATGCTATCATAGAATCCAAAACTTATTGAGTCGAGTTATATGACCACAATAACTACAATCACAACCGCCTCCCAACTAGCAGATTACTACATCTGGTTCGCCAATGACGTAGGCTCCTATCTCAGCAACCACAAGCTACAAAAACTATTGTACTACGCCCAAGCATGGTATCTAGCCTTTGAGGATACACCGCTGTTTGATGAAGATTTTGAAGCCTGGGTGCACGGGCCGACTATCCCGGCTTTGTTTTATGAATATAAAGAACAATTTGACTTTAAGCCAATTCTCAAGGAAGTCGAAAAACCAGAGTTTCTAGAAGAAGTACAAGAGTTTTTAGACGAGTTATCCGATGAGTATTTCTTTTGCGATGCCTATGAGTTAGAATTAATGGTGCGTCGCGAAGACCCTTGGATTAATGCTAGAGGTGAGTTGCCAAGAGATGAACCTTCTCATGCTATTATTACGAAGGAATCAATGAGAAGATTTTACAAAACCCGTGTCATCGAAGAAAATTAAAAAGGCAGATATACGTCGCCAGCAATCTTTATCTAGTATCAATCGTCTAGATGTCAAAATACCCGAAGGAATTAGTTTTTCTTTCAGGTATTATCAGGATGATAAAGATAAGTTCTCCATTGGCGGTAGAGATGCTAAGTATCTAGCATCTCTATTGAGAAGGCTGCGCGATTTGTCACAATTGAACTCTCAAGAAGTTATCAATAATCAGAGTAAAAGTCTGCGCTGTCATGGCATAGTTTGGCAAGATACTACTGAACCTAATGGTTTTGGGATTCCCAATGAATCTGCGTTAGTAAATATGCCATACCAGTTTCAAATCTCTGCTAATGAATACGGTCGGGTACATGGATTTTTTAGTGAAAATATTTTTTATATTGTTTGGCTAGACCCAGACCACAATCTTTATAGTTGAAATGATTATACTTTTTAGAGTGTCAATTTAACAATTTACAAGTTGATAAATATCAAAAAACGCAGGTGGTCTTGTTATTATCTGCGTTGATCAGTGGTTAAATCAAACAGGATTTACGCACTCCGAATAAAGAAACCGGGTTTTTTCCGAATTTGTCGCCGACAGCGGAGTATTATCGTAAAAACCCGGTTTCTGGGATTCCACTGCGACAAAGAAACCGGGTTTTTTATGAATCTCTCACCTATAGCGAGTATTCTCGTAAAAACCCGGTTTCTGGACCCCCAGAGAAACCCTGTTAAACTCAAGCCGCAGCCTTATCTAAAGGCTGTACTTCAGCGAGGTATTTGTGCAATTGGTCGCCTTCAACTACTTCAGTTTCTAATAGCTTTTGCGTGATTGTTTCCAACAATTCCCGATTAGCTTTTAGGATATCCAAAGCTTGTTGATGTGCAGTTTCCACAATTTCTTTGACTTCTTGGTCGATCGCCTCAGCAGTCTGAGCACTTACCGCACGGCGCGGATTTCCCGAACCATCGTTAAGGAACATTGCTTGTTGACCGCGATCGTAAGCAAGAGGCCCCAACACCTTACTCATCCCGTAAGTTGTCACCATCCGTTCCGCTAAATCAGTCGCCCTTTGCAAGTCGTTGGAAGCGCCGGTAGTAATGCTACCAAACACAACTTCCTCAGCCGATCGCCCTCCAAGTAGTGTAGCAATCTGACCGCGCAACTCCGACTCATCCAACAAGAAACGATCTTCAGTCGGTACTTGCAACGTGTAACCCAATGCAGCCATACCGCGAGGGACGATCGAGATTTTCGACACTTCGCCGCCGCCAGTCATCACAGCGCCAACCATCGCGTGCCCGACTTCGTGATAAGCCACAATCTTTTTCTCTTTGTCGTTGAGCACCCGGCTTTTCTTTTCCAAGCCAGCTACAACGCGCTCAAACGCCTCATAAAAGTCTTCCTGCGCGACAGTGAGACGCTTGTTACGAGCAGCTAGCAAGGCAGCTTCATTGACCAAATTTGCCAAGTCTGCGCCCGAAAAACCGGGGGTGCGAGTGGCGATCGCCTTCAAGTCAATATCCGGGCCCAACTTCACTTTTTGAGAGTGAATGTTCAAAATTGCTTCGCGGCCAGATAAGTCTGGGCGATCGACCAAAACTTGGCGATCGAAACGGCCGGGGCGCAACAAAGCAGCATCCAAACTTTCCGGGCGGTTAGTTGCAGCCAGCACAATTACCGTAGTATTGCCCGCAGCAAAACCATCCATTTCAGTTAATAATTGATTGAGAGTTTGTTCCCGTTCGTCATTCCCACCAAAAGCAGCATTAGTGCTACGAGATTTACCGATCGCATCCAACTCATCAATGAAAATAATACAAGGAGCCTGCTTCTTAGCCTGCTCGAATAAATCTCTAACCCTTGCAGAACCAACACCGACAAACAGTTCCACAAACTCCGAACCAGAGATGCTAAAAAATGGTACACCAGCTTCACCAGCCACTGCTTTTGCTAACAGAGTTTTGCCAGTTCCCGGAGGTCCGACTAACAGCACACCCTTCGGAATGCGCGCGCCAATTGCCGTAAATCTGTCAGGAGTTTTCAGGAACTCAACAACTTCGACCAATTCAGTTTTAGCCTCTTCAACTCCAGCCACATCAGCAAAAGTAATTTTCGCCGATTCTCCTTCCACGTAGACCTTAGCTTTGCTTTTGCCGATCGAGAGTGCACCCTGCGGACCACCACCGCCCCGGTTCATAAAAAATTGAAAAATCGCCACAAAAATCAGTGGCGGAACTACCCAGCTCAAAACACTGCCGATCCAGCCATTTTTAGCCGGAGGAGTTGCAGCAAATTCCACACCTTTGTCTTGCAAAAGTTTAGGTAATTCCAGGTCAAAAATCGGGGTAGTTGACAGAACTTGTCCTGGTTTATCACCTTCACCTTTGAGTTGGTAGCGAATTTCATTTTGACCTACCGAAGCTCTGACTACATTTTGTTCTTGCACTTGATGAACAAACAAACTGTAAGGCACTTGGGGAATTTGGGGTCCGAACAAATTCGGCAAAAAGATGTTAGCCAGTAAAAACAGACTTGATAGCAATAACAAGACATTGCTAATTTGCCTAAAACGAGGCGGTTGGGGCTGGTCTTTAATTGCCATTGATAACAGTCATCCTTTAATATTAAGCAGTTTAATTCATTTATTTTCTCATCAAATACGCACGCGGTGTCAATCGGATTTCCTCACTCTATTGGTTCGGTTAACTGGGCTGCACCTATTTGGTATTAAAAACTAACCGCGAAGACGCGAAGGACACGAAGGAAGAGCAGAAAGTTATAGTTATGAATTATTGGTTAATAGTTAATGAATGGTTTTTACTTCAGAATCCCTTTAAGATTCTCTCGCTCTTTTCTTACTTCGCGCCCTTTGCGTCTTCGCGGTTCGATATAGTAGAATTCTGGCTAACCGCCAGACACATTCTTCGCAAACTCTTCCCGTCCAGAAACCAAATTAGCTGGGACACCGTTGGGGTAATTTTGCGCGATTAAAGCTTGCAACTTTTCAACTCGATTTCCAGGATTCGGGTGAGAGCTCAAAAACTCCGGCTGTCCCCCGCCCTTTCTCGCAGCACCGAGAATTTGCATCACTTCCACAATAGCTTGAGGATTGTAACCTGCTTCCGTCATGAACCGAAAACCGAGCCGATCGCTCTCAAGTTCATCAGACCTACCGTAACGCAAACTCACCACTTGATTGACCGCCTGAGCAATTACAGCAGCTTGCTGACCTCCCCCGCGCTCGTCGCTGGCCGCCACCCCCACAGCCGTTACCAAAGACCTACCCAACTGCTGTTTTGCCAAGTGTTCCGCAGCGTGGCGCCCGACAACGTGACCGGCCTCGTGCCCCAGTACGGCGGCCAACTGCGCCTCGGAATTCAGCCGCCGCAGCAGCCCCGCAGTGATGAAAACTTGTCCTCCCGGTAGAGCAAAAGCATTCACCGTTTGAGGATCGCGCAGCAGGTGGAACTCAAAGGGATAAGGCGCTTGTTTGGCCGTGGAACCGTTGACTACCCGTTTTCCGACTCGATCGACATATTGTTGAATTGCCTGACTGGGATAAAGCCCTCCGTACTCGGCCGCCATTTGCGATCGCGATTGCAATCCCAAAGATATCTCTTGTTGCGGAGAAAGTTGCACGCGCTGTCTCTCTCCTGTGACGGGATTTTGTACGTCGCTGGTATAATAGGTAATTGCCCCAAAAAATGCCATTAATAGCCCGATCGCCATTCTGAATAAAAATTTGTTCATAGCAGTTCACCTAAAAAGTTTAGCGATGATAATACTAAATTAATAGTTATTATTGCATCTATCTGAAGTATTAAATATAAAATTTATTAGGTATTTTTTGCATGGTTGCAAACATGGCTTTTTTAACGAACCGCGAAGGCTCGAAGTAGGCGAAGTAAGAGGGAATAATATCGTTTCCGGTTGTCTCGGAATGATTAAACCACAGAGAACACAGAGGACACAGAGAAAGAGAAGAGAGAAATAATAATTCCGATGTCAACGGATTTGATATAAGAACCCCCCCCTACCCCCCCAAGGGGGGAGGGAAGAGGGAGGAAGTCAGTGGTTATTTGTTGCCAAATAACAAATAACTAATAACAAATAACTAATAACTAATAACAAACTGTTTAAAATATGTTTCAAGCTACTCGTCGTCGTCTTGCTGTTTGGTACACAGCCGTTACTGCTGTATTGTTACTATTATTTGCTACGGGTTTCTATTTTTATGTCCGCAATACTTTAATCGATCGCATTGATGATACGCTCAATCATGTGGTGGAAATCGTAGAGCGATCGCTTGTCATTGAACCTTTAAAAAAACCGCTTTCTGCTGCTGATGTTTTGTCGGGAACTAAGTTTCAAGTGAATGTTCAAGGGAGTTTTCGAGATGGTAGCGATGCTGTTGATGATGACCATATTGATTTAGAATGGTTTAGTCCTACAGGTAAATTGCTATGGTCTACTTTGTCGGAACCTTTGAATATTCCGATTCATGCTAATCGCAGTGGGGAAACGGTTTGGGTTAATCATCAGTTGCGCTTTGAGGGAGTGGAAAAGAGGGATTTAACCGCAGAGACGCACTTGGCGCCGAGGGGAGAAGTGGCAGATTTTGATGGTGGTTTAAAGGAAAGTGTGGAGGAGCATCGAGATTCGATCGCCCAAATTGCTAATCGCGTCTCGACAAAACCTATTAGCATTCGGACAACTCAAAACTATTCTCTCAGACAGGTGACGCAACGAGTGGAAATCGGCCGCCAAGTTTTGGGATATTTGCGAGTCAGTCATCCTTGGTTTGAAGTGACAAAACCGATTCGCCAATTAATTATCGATTTGATTTTGGGTGCGAGTTTGACGCTGATTTGTGTAGCAGCTATTGGC
Organism: Microcoleus sp.; assembly: GCF_041354475.1. Taxonomy (NCBI): domain Bacteria; kingdom Bacillati; phylum Cyanobacteriota; class Cyanophyceae; order Oscillatoriales; family Microcoleaceae; genus Microcoleus; species Microcoleus sp. Next base: position 1,003 of record NZ_JBGJZU010000029.1, on the reverse strand, counting down.
TGGCTGTTGTCGGGATTGGCGATGAAACCTGTGCGAGAATCCTATGGGCGTCTCAAACAGTTTACTGCGGATGCTTCTCATGAACTCAGAAATCCGATCGCCACTATTCAAACTAATGTTCAAGTCGCTTTGGCGGAACCGGATATCGAACCTCAGCAATATCAACAGCTACAAGTTATTGAACGCCTAACTCGCCGTTTGGGACGTTTGGTTGATGATTTGCTATTTTTAGCTAGACAAGATAGTGGTATCGTACAGCAGCAGTGGATTGTGGTTCCCCTGGATGCTTTGTTGATTGAAGTGATTGAAGAACAACTGGCGATCGCCAAAACCCAAAATCTCTCTTTATCCTTAGAAATAGTCGATTCACCAAATACAGAAGGTAACTTTACAGTATTGGGAGACTGGGATCAACTAGCCCGACTTTTTACTAATCTCCTTAGCAACTCTGTACAGTACACGCCCTCTGGCGGTGAAATTCAAGTGGAATTGCAGCTTGGAGTCAAGATGTTAAATCCCGCACTGCAAGTCAAAGTCACAGACACTGGTATCGGTATTTCCCCAGAAGCATTGCCGCACATATTCGATCGATTCTACCGCGCCGATCCCGCCCGCACTCACCGCAGCGCCGCCGGTTCCGGTTTAGGATTGGCCATCGCCAAAGCCATTGTCGAAAATCACCGAGGCCACATCCACATAGACAGCCAAGTCGATCGAGGTACCGCCGTTATCGTCACCCTCCCCGCCCACAAATCAGAAACATCTCGCCCCTAAAACTTCCCCTCTTCCCAGGGCTGTTTCATTCTTTGTAGGGGCAATCCCCCCGTGGTTGCCCCAATCTCTGAAACACCTACAAAATCCTGGATGGGGAGGGTAGGAGGCATTGGTGTCAACTTAAGGTCAAAGGTAGCCACAGACTGCTGTTTGACTATTAAATCTAGATCCCCCCTAGCCCCCCTTAAGAAGGGGGGGATAAGAGTCCGATCTTTCGTCCCCCTTCCCC